>MEOQ01000012.1 GCA_001769275.1 Bacteroidetes bacterium GWF2_43_63
GGATTACCAAGCTTTTCAGCCTGAATCCGATTGATTTTTTTCTGTTCCATAATGAAGTTTATTTATCGTTTGAATTGAATAAACTTCGATGGGACAAATGGAATAAGTTTTCGCCCTGAATATATCTTCAGTGAAAATGGGGAAAGGCAGTATTAAAAATGTCTGTCTGCGCGACTTATAAGCACATCTTAATTTGGGCAAATCTCAAATGAAAGGGGAGGCTTGCCATTCGTATATTTATCCGTTAGCTTATCCATATCGCGCCCAACCTTTTTATCGAGAAGCCGCGCATAGTTCTGAGTCATCGAAATGGAACTATGTCCTAGCATTTTCGAAACACTTTCGATTGGGATATCGTTGTTAAGTGTAACGGTTGTAGCAAAGGTGTGACGCGCCATATGCGATGTAATTTCTTTTTCAATTCCACAAACATCTGCAATTTCCTTCAGATAGGAATTCAGTTTCTGGTTCGACAGGACTGGCAATAGTACATTTTTGACAATGCAATACTTATCGAAGCGATATTTCGCAAGAATTTCTTTGGCGGCTGGCAACAATGGGACGTGTGAGATCATATCAGTTTTATATCGCCGTGCATGAATCCAGAGCTTGCCATCGTCTGACGTAACAAGATTTTCAGGAGACAGTCGTTTTAAATCGGAGTATGCATAACCGGTGTAGCAGCCGAAAAGAAAAACATCAGCAACCTGTTGCAACCGGTCTGAATTAAACTTTTTTGTCCGGATTTTTTCCATTTCTGTTTCTGTAAGAAAGCCTTTATCAACCTTATCCAGATGGAACTTGATATTAGCGAACGGATTGATTTTTATCCAACCGTTGCCAAAGCAAATAGAGGTGATTTTCTTGAAATTTTTCAAGTACTTGGTTGAGGTGTTGTGGCTGCAGTTTCGCGTGGTTTTCAGGAATATTTCGAAACCACGAATAAAATCCGGTGTAACTTTTTGAAGCGGCACGTCTTTTACTTTGTATCGTTCATTCATGTATTGTTTCAGCAGCGTAAGATTTGTCACATACCGATCATAAGTCGCTTTTGCAAAGTCTTTGCCGACGAGTTTCTTCACATTGTCATTATGTTCCTGATAGACCGAAACCAAAGTCTTTTCATCAGTTTTAATCCCGAGAAAAGAATTCTTGATATTCTTTGCCGTGAGCTCCTGAACCTCATCGCGCAGCAAATTGATGTGATTGTTGATCTGGAGCCGCACATAATGAATGTGAGCATTAATTTCCTTTGCCTCTTTTGTGTTACCGATCACACCATTCTTTTCCGTATTCCACCATTCAGGATTCACTGATTTTGCAATTGAAATTTCTTCTATCCCTTTATCCACAACAATTTTTGCGTAGATTGGTGCTTCCCCGTTTTGAAGAAGTTTCGTTCTTTTAATGTAGAACGAGAGCGAAATTTTTGATCTGTTTACCATTTAAGCCTCCGTTTTTTTAATAGGTTAAAACTACGAAATTTTAGGCTTTAAACAAAATGCAAAGTGCTGTATTTCAGTGAATAAAAATCATTTCCGCTGGACTTGGCCCCCCAAACATTTAGTCCAGCGGAAATACCAGTGAACTGCCGTATTTTGCGTTACTTTCTTGCCATTTCGGCGCATAAAAAAAGTCCCGAAAGCATTGATTTTCAGGACTTTTCTTTAGATTGCATTTCTAATCAGCGGAGAGGGAGGGATTCGAACCCTCGGTACCCTTACGAGTACGTCAGTTTAGCAAACTGGTGGTTTCAGCCACTCACCCACCTCTCCGGGTTAATGCTGAAAGGAGTGCAAAGGTATAAAAAAGTTTTTTTAATCAGCGATTATTTTTTGTCGAGCTGCTCGAAAATTGAGTTACGACTTTGAAATTCAGGTACAACTGTTTTCATTTTTCGCACAATTTCAGTGTAGTTATCTTCATTTACCAAGCCTGACAACAATTTTATATCACTATCAATGGCGGCTGCGTCGCGGCTTTCCACTCGGGCAATCAAAATGCGCTCGTGATAGGTTGGCAGCGTGTTTTCTTTATCGGCCAGCAGCTCTTCGTAAAGTTTTTCACCAGGGCGCAAACCAGTGAATTCTATCTGGATGTCCTTTCCAAGGGTGAGGCCACTGAGCAAAATCATTTTCTGAGCAAGATCCAGAATTTTGACCGATTTACCCATATCGAAAATAAAAATCTCGCCGCCCTGCCCCATAGTGCCGGCTTCGAGAACCAAACTGACTGCTTCGGGAATGGTCATGAAAAAGCGGGTAACATTGGCATCGGTAACAGTAACTGGTCCGCCGCTTTCAATCTGTTTTCTAAACAAAGGAATTACAGAGCCATTCGACCCAAGTACATTGCCAAAACGGGTGGTGATAAATCTGGTTTCCGCCTTTTTGTCGTGCGACTGCACATACATCTCAGCGATTCGCTTCGACGCACCCATCACATTGGTTGGATTCACGGCCTTATCGGTGGAAATGAAAACGAATTTTTTCGCATGGAATTCCATGGCCATATCGGCCAGCAGACGGGTCCCGAGAACATTGTTACGCACTGCTTCAGAAGGATTGAGTTCCATCATGGGCACATGTTTATAAGCGGCGGCATGAAACACCAGCGCAGGTCTGAATTCGCTGAAAATCTGTTTCATTTTCAACTCATCGCAAATATCGGCAATGATGATCTTATAATCTTTTACGCGACGCTGTTCAAGCTCATTCTGCAAATGAAACATCGGTGTTTCGGCCTGATCGACACATATAAGCTTAGCCGGATGAAACTCACATATTTGCCTCACAAGTTCGCTACCGATTGAGCCAGCAGCACCCGTTATTAAAACAACCTGTCCGGCAATCTCCTGCCCAACTTTTTCATTGGATATCTGAATCACATCGCGCTCCAGCAACTCTTCGATATTGATCTTGCGGATTTGTTTGAAAGAAAGTTCTCCATTGATCCAGCGACGCACAGGCGGCACAACAAGCACTTTGGTTTTGTACTTCAGGCATAAGTCAGTGATTTCAGTTTTTCGCTGCGGCGAGAGATTCTGAATGGACAAAACAACATGGGCAACCTGATTCAGCGAAAGCAGTTCTTCGAGTTTATCAGCACTGTGAATTTGAATGCCTTCTATTTTTTTTCCGATTTTTTTCTGATCATCGTCAAAAAAAGCCAGCACTTTGTATTTGGAACCAGCATCGCGATCGATTGCCCTTTTGGTAATAATGCCACTTTCACCTGCTCCGAAAATAACAACCCAGGTCTTTTCCTTTGACGGAGCGCGCATTTCGAGAAAGGCAACTTTAAGCATAACTCTGTAACCGAGAATGAGACCTGCGGTCATCATCAGCTCAATAATTATAATGGAATAAGGAACCAGATTCGGCTGGCCAAACCCGTAATAGGAAACCACGTTGGCAGCAACAAATAAAATGCTTCCAAGAATAATATTTGCCGAAATGCGAATTGCGTCCGTAGTGCTGGTATAGCGAATAATATTTTTAAAAGTGCCGAATAAAATAAACAACAGCAATCGGGTTGCAAGTATCACCAGAAAACTGATTTCCATGAAATGGATTTCATACGCCGGTACTTTAAAGTTGAAGCGCACCTGGAAACTGATGTAAACCGAAAACAAGACTATACAAATGTCAAACAAGAGTATGGTCCAGCGAGGGATAAACCGATCGGCAAAAACATTTTTCAAAACATGAATATTTCCGCAAATTTACGAACAATTTCAAGAGTGCGGAATTGAGGTGGCCGTTGGTTGATTTTGGGAGGACAATCCCCAATTTATTTTATGCGATAATGTGAAAACCAAATCACACTTTTGCATAAAATAAAAAAGCTTAACTAATTGACAATAAACAAAAAAGCTCCCCGAAATTCGAGGAGCCCTATGAAATTTTACTTTAAAAATATCGCTTCCGATTGACTGATTAACCTTTATAAAAAGGCGTTTTAACAACCACAGCTTTGAGCAGTTTGTCGCGGACTTTGATGAAGATTTCAGTGCCGCTTTTTGCCATTGCAAGAGGGACATATCCCATGCCGACACCAATTTTCACGCTTGGTCCCATGGTTCCGGAAGTAACTACGCCTACAACCGCTCCATCTGCACTGCAGATTTCATATTCATGGCGGGGAATACCTTTGTCAACCATTTCAAAGCCGATAAGGCGGCGTGTTGCACCACCGTTTTTCAGGCCCAGATTAAATTCCTTGTCAATAAAATTCTTGGCATCGGTGAATTTGGTGATCCAGCCGAGACCAGCTTCAATTGGAGCGGTGGTGTCATCGATATCATTGCCATAGAGGCAAAATCCCATTTCGAGGCGCAGTGTGTCGCGGGCAGCCAGTCCAATGGGTTTGATTCCGAATTCAGCGCCAGCTTCGAAAACGGCTTTAAATATTTTTTCAGCATCAGCATTCTTCATATAAATCTCGCACCCGCCGCTGCCGGTGTAACCAGTAGTAGCAAAAACGATATCTTTAACACCGGCAAATTCAATTACTTTCACGGTGTAATATTCCATATCGGTAATGGTAGTTGCTGTAAGCTTCTGCATGGCTTTTAGCGCAAGCGGTCCTTGTACGGCAAGCTGAGCATAATCGTCGGATTCATTTCTGAAGTCAGTCCCAATGGTCAACCCAAATTTTTCTGCATGGGGAACAAGCCATTTCCAGTCTTTCTCAATGTTCGACGCATTCACAACCAGTAAATAATTCTCGGCGCCAATGCGGTAAACAAGCAAATCGTCAACAATACCACCTTTGCCATTCGGCAGACAGGAATACTGTACTTTGCCATCAACAAGCACAGATGCGTCGTTGGTGGTTACATATTGAATAAAGTCGAGCGCTTTCGGGCCTTTCACCCAGAATTCGCCCATGTGTGAAACATCAAAAACGCCCACGCCTTTTCGTACAGTTTCGTGTTCAGAATTCACGCCTTCGAATTGCACAGGCATGTAGAAACCAGCGAATTCAACCATTTTGGCGCCCATTTCCTCGTGGAATTTTGTAAATGCAGTTGTTTTCATTTTTTAATAGAATTTTTCAGAATTGTTGCAAAGGTAAATGAAATAATAAATTCTTTGCACCAAATTCGAATTTGATTTTTCGAATAATACGGATTATCAGACGCATTATAGCATCAAAGGCCGGACAGATAAGATCTTTAACTGAAAAGGAAAATTATGTTTAGTCCGCATCAGATTAAAAGAAATGAAAAAGCGCCTTTTCAGACGCTTTTTCTTCTGCTTATACACCAATAAACCCAAAACCTATGAAAATAATTTTGATGTGCAGTATTATTTTTTGAATCCGCGGTTTCGCAACAATGCATCAACCATAGGCTCACGGCCACGGAAAGCAACATACATTTCCATCGGATCGCGTTTGCCACCGGGAGCCAACACTTCGCTGCGGAATTTACCAGCCAGTTTTTTATTGAAAATATCACCTGATTCTTCAAATGCTTCAAAAGCGTCGCTGTCCAGAACTTCGCTCCAGACGTAGCTGTAATAGCCCGAAGAATATCCGCCGCTGAAAATATGATTGAAATAAGTTGAACGATAGCGTGGCAGAATTTCTTTAATCAGGCCAAGGCGCTCCATCGATGCTTTCTCAAAAGCAAGCACATCGAGATTGTTTGAATTTTCGAGGGTATGATAATCCATGTCAAGAATAGCAGCCGCAATGAATTCGAGTGTTGCAAATCCCTGATTGAAATTGCCGCTGTTTTTGATTTTGGCAATCAGTTCGTCAGGAATAACTTCGCCTGTTTTATAATGCTTGGCGTAGAGTTTCAGCATTTCAGGATGCAGCGCCCAATGCTCCATGACCTGTGAAGGCAGTTCAACAAAATCGCGTGGGACATACCCCGAAAGTCTTTCGTAGGTAACATTTCCAAAAAAGCTATGAATGGCATGACCAAACTCGTGGAAGAAGGTCAGTGTTTCGTCAAGATTGAGCAATGCGGGGCCGTTTGCTGTAGGAGCAGTAAAGTTCATTACAATACTGACGACCGGAGTAACATTCTTTCCGTTTTTCACATACTGATCGCGGTACGAAGTACACCATGCACCTCCGCGTTTCGAAGCGCGCGGATGGAAATCCATGTATAAAACTGCCAGGTGCTGACTATTTGTATCTAAAACTTCATACACAGTGACATCTTTATGATATATGGGCATGTTTTCCAGCTTTTTGAAAGTGATGCCATATAGCTTGTTGCTGAGTAAAAATATTCCTTCACGAACATTGTCGAGACTGAAATAAGGACGAAGCATTTCTTCGTCGAGGTCATATTTTTCCTTGCGGATTTTTTCAGCATAATACCACCAATCCCAGACTTCGAGTTTGAAATTTCCACCTTCCTTGTCAATCATTTTCTGCATATCAGCGGCTTCTGATTTGCCAACTGGCAGTGCAGCATCCCATACGGTCTGCAGAAGTTCATATACTTTTTCAGACGTTTTGGCCATATTGCGATCGAGAATAAACGAAGCATGATTGAGGTAGCCCAGCAGCTTTGCACGTTCCAAACGCAATGAAACAATTTCGGTAATTATTTTTTTATTGTCGTTTTCATTATTGTTGTCGCCGCGCAGGAAATATCCTTTGTAAATTTTTTCGCGCAATTCGCGGCGCTCCGAATACTGAAGGAAAGGAATCATACTGGGTTTGTCAGCCGTGAACAGCCATTTCCCATCCATCTTCTTTTCTTTTGCAGCTTCAGCAGCGGCATCTACAACACTCTGAGGAAGACCGGCAAGATCTTCTTTCTTGTCAATCACCATCTGAAATGCATTGTTGTCGGCCATCACATGATCGCCAAACTGCAACTCGAGAACCGACATTTTTTCATTGATTTCACGAAGGCGCTCTTTGCCTTTCTTGTCAAGGTTAGCTCCACTTCTTACAAAATCGAGATATATTATTTCAGTGAGTTTTTTCTGTTCGGGGTTCAGGCCACTGCGATTGCTATATACAGTCTGAATTCGTTTGAATAAATTTTCATTCAGCACAATGTCATCGCTGTGTTTCGACATTTTTGGAGCCATTTCCTGAGCCAGATTCTGCATCGAATCATTGGTATTGGCTTCGAGTTCGTTGTAAAAAACTGAACTTACACGTGACAGCATTTGACCGCTTGCATCGAATTTTGCAACCGTGTTTTCAAAGGTCGCAGCTTCTTTATTGTTTGCGATTGAATCAATCTCAAGCATCTGCTGTTTCATTCCTTCTTCCAGAGCCGGCTGATAATGTTCGAATTTAATTTTATCGAATGGAGGAACGCCAAACTGAGTATTAAACTCAGAAAAGAATGGATTGTCTTTATTCTTTTTATCAGCGCCACCGCAGCCTGCGATGAGAATCATGACAACATAAGGCATAGCTTTCAGTGAGAAGATTTTTTTCATGTCTTATTTTTTTGCAAAGCTACAATCTTAATGCAAATCAAAACACCTGATAATTAATAAAATATACTTATAGCTGCTTTTCACAAACCGAAAGCAGAGAATAATATGTACGAAGCAAAATTTATACGCTTAATAACGTATCAAATAAGATGAAATATTGGAAAGCAAATGACAGCTTACGGTTTTGGCGGGCTGCACGGATCGCACGGAAACGCATACAATAACTTAAAGCCTGACCAGGCGCCAGATCCAACTGTGATTTTCCCGTAGGTCTTTTCGAAATATTTCTGACAATTCGGATTTGGAGGCAGATTGCTTCCAGCTGTATAAACAATATAGTAATCATAGCTGCCGGCATGCAGGCCAGCAGAGAAATGCCCATTTGCATCGGTCATGGTAATTACAAAATCGGAGGGATCTGCAGAATTCACAAATTTAATTTTCTGCGAAGCAAGCGGATGTTCCATGCTGAATTCCTTCTCGAACTCAGGAGTAGGTTTGACTCCTCCACAATATCGCCGCTTGTAATAGGCAGAACCACTGGCTATTTCTTCTTGTTTCCAGCTTACATTTTTGTTGTCTTTTTCTTCAGGAACCACCGTGGCTACAGTGGCAGGGTCTGTAACCAAAGTTGTGTCTTTGGTCTGCTCTGCAACAACACTGTCGCTTTTGAGCTGAGCCTGTTCATCCTTATGCTTGCAGAATGTCAGCATAAGCGATAGAAAAGAAAGCAGAACGATAATTTGAATTTTCATATTCAAGGATTGAAGAATATACAAACCTACATAAAATTTTCAACAAAGGCTAATTGCGAATTGAGGCTTTTATGAGCGAAAGAATCAACTGTTTTTAAAAATTCGGATTGGCAAGCACCAATGTTCGCATAATTATTTTACTTTTGCAGAAACGTAAACGGGATGTAGCGATCCATTAACAAAACCAGGAAAGGAGGGCAGCCTATGATTGAACAGATCAGGCTTGACAAAGTAAAATGGTTACATATTCTTTATCCATCCGATGAAGATTATAATCTCCTGATTGACGAGTATCATTTTCACCCACTGGATATTGAGGACTGCAAGACGCGGGCTCAGCGATCGAAAATAGACATCTACGATGATTATTATTTCCTGATTCTGCATTTCCCTTACTTCGACAAGGTCAACCGTTTCATTAAAGTCAAGGAAATTAAAATTTTCTGGGGCAAAGATTTCATCATCACTATTGGCAGTGCTCATTGGGTGATCCGCGACCTGTTCGAGGATTTCCGGCGCCAAATCGGAGATGGTCACATTGATGAGTATCTGCAGTCGTCGGATATGTTGTTGTACAGAATTCTTGAATTACTTATGAAAGAAACGCAGGTGATTCTGCAACGAACCGACACGGAAATTGACCTGATCAATAAAGAAATGTTTAGCCGCAATGCGGATAAAATTATTGAGAAAATATCAATCACCCGAAAGAATGTAATTCTGCTGAACACGACATTTAAACCTCAGCTTCGTCTGTTTCACAAATTCGAAAGCGGCGAGGTGAAAGGATTCGTTGAAGATATGGAAGAATACTGGGGCAACATTCTCGACTATTATCAGAAAAACTGGGATATGATTGAGGATGATGGCGAATTGCTGGAAGGATTGTCGAAAACGTTCGATTCTATGCAGGCCAATCGTACCAACGAAATCATGAAAATGCTCACTTTCATCAGTACGACTTTACTTCCACTGACTTTTATCACTGGATTGTATGGGATGAATGTGGCGCTGCCATTTGGCGAACATCCTTACGCTTTTTCGATGATTATCGGCATCATGCTGCTGATTGTTATTTTTCTGATTTTATATTTCAAACGAAAACGCTGGATGTAAGCGGAGGATTCAATGCGCGGGAAAAAAGGTGTCTCTCTGATCTTTATGTTGATCCTTGTCCTCACCTGGGGCTCATCATTCATTTTGATGAAAAAAGCGCTGGTGTATTTCCCGAGCGATATTGTTGCTGCATACCGCATGACAGCTGCATTTGCAATCATGCTGGTTCCTGCGCTGTATTATCTTTTCAAAATCCCGTTCAAGACTTTTTTACTGCTCACGCTGTCCGGAATATTGGCCAATGGTCTTCCGGCTTTTCTTTTCGCCTATGCTCAAACCGGCATCGAGAGCTATGTTGCTGGAATACTGAACAGCACTACAACTCTTTCTACATTGATTATTGGTGTTTTGTTTTTTGCCTACAAAGCAAAATGGCTGAGCGTTGCCGGTGTCATTGTCGGCTTTGCCGGCATTATTGGATTGCTCGCTTTTGCAGGCGGAAAGACGCTAAGTTTTAATTTTAGCTATGGGGTTTATATTCTGATTGCAACAACAGCCTATGCCTTGAATATCAATTTTATAAAACGATGGCTTGGCAATGTGCCGACATTCCCAATGGTTTCCATGGTGTTTTTTGTTACCGGAATCTGCTCCTCGATTTACTTGTTTGGGTATTCGGAATTTGTTTCAATCGTTCGCACCACGAGCGGCAGCGGGTATGGAATTTTGTACATGAGCATTCTTGGCATTGTTGGGTCAGCCCTTGCGTTGCTATTGTATTACCACTTAATAAAAATTGCAGACATTCTTTTTGTGGCATCGGTCACCTACCTCATGCCAGTAGTTTCAACGCTCTGGGGCATGGGCGACGGTGAAGTACTGGGGCTCGCTCATGTTGCATTCATTCTGCTTATACTGGTTGGAGTCTTCATGGTCAATTACCACGACCTGATGGGGAAGATCAAGAACAGATATAATACCAAAGTGATTTATAAATCAGGTAAATAAATTTTGCACGACTCCGGAGGAGTCACATGTCTGTAGACCTTGATCAAACAAAATTACGACTCCAGAGGAGTCGCATATTAAGAGCTGCATCTTCTGATAATGCTTGTTTATATGCGACCCGCCAGCCGGCGGATCGTGTATGCGTTATTGGTTTTCTACAGATATGTGATGCCTCTGGCATCATCCATCAATATTAAATACAATAATTTTGTAGTTATTGGACCATCTGTTAATTCACTTTGGGATAAATGAAAAAAAGCATGAACACAATGAATTCATGCTTTCAATAAAAACACAACAACTATTTTTCGAGAGCATTCAGACGCTGTTCAAGCTGCTGGATTTTCTGTTCCAGTGTTTCAATAACTGTCTGTTGTTCCTGAATGGCTTTTGTAAGCACCGGGACAAGCGAGATGTAATCAACCATGTAATATCCGGTTACATTGCTTGATTCGCCGCGCGTTTTGCTATGATCAATGGTAGGATCTGTAATGAATTTCTTGTTGGTTACAACCTGTGGAAATACCTTTTCAAGGTCCTGTGCAACAAATCCAAATGAGGTTTTTTCAGGATCAAAATGTTTTCCGGGGAATTCATCAGCTCTCCATTTATATGACTTCGGTTCCAACTGCATAACAGCATCCAAAGCATTTTCGATGGGTTTGATTTCTTTTTTCCATCGTTCATCGGATGCTGTAAAAACACTGGCATCCACATAAATGTCACCAATGAAATATCCACCCCATCCTGAGTTTGAATTTGACGATCCATAAACACCATAACCTGCACCGTTGTTGGCAATGTGAAGCCCAAACAAACCTGAATAGGTACCTGCAGTAGATCCTTCCAACGCATTATAGCCATTCCCGCTATCAGAGTTTTCAAAGAATCCTGATCCACCTGAGGTGTGACTATTATAAGAATTAATCAGCCAGGGATTGGTAGCATTCCATGCAGTAGAATTGTACACTGAGAAAATATCACCAGCAGTGTATGTGGTGCTATTTATTAATACATGATCATTTCCACCATCAACAAAAAACATATTTGCAGCAGTGTTGGATTCAACCCGGAAATCATAATCGTTGCTTTGGTCGTTTACAACCGCTTCGGTAGTGCTCATTCTGAAACGCTCAACGCCAGCAGTTGAATAACCAAGAATATCTGCACCAGGGCTAAATGCACCGGTATTGGGATCAGCAACATACGTCCAGAAAGGCAAAGCTGCAGTTCCAAGCGCATTGGCCATCACCTGGTCGCCATTGGCAACACGAAGGCGGATGGTGTTGTTTGTACGAAAATCCAGAGCCTGAGCATCGGTAGTGCCTAAGAAATTTGTTCCTGAAACAGTACCCGTATTTCCCAACAGCGCCCAGCCAACAGTGGATGTACCTGATAAAATACGAACCCAGGCAGAGCCGCTCCAATAGTAAAAGCCAGGAGTTACATCAGATACAGCAGCTGTATTATACACAAGCAAACTGATTGCAGGAGCAGTGACTGGCAAAGCTGATGCTGTCCCTGTGAGTGCAACTCTGGGAATAAGCATACCTGATGTGGTCGATCTGACTTCAAGCATAGCAGAGGCGTCGGGCGTTATTGTAGCTGAGGAAATTCCAACCTGCGCCAGAACATTGCCAGACATGCAAAAAAGAATTAGGGCCAGGAACATTCCTGCCGCGCCGATTCGATGTTGGGTCTTTGTATTCATTTTTTTGGTTTTAATTGCTTAAGGTTTTTTAGTTTTGCTTTATCAGGAATATTCATTTTCGACACTGCTACAACAAAGTCCTGCTGCTGTTATCGTTTTTCAGGATGTATCGCACCATAAACTCAAAGCCACCATTCATATTTGTGAACTTACTAAGTTTCGACACGTTGACATCGTAGGAAACGCCCATGGCAAAATCGTTGAGTTCAATCATGGCATAGGTAATTGCAGCGTCTCCTGCTCTGTACTGTTCTCCAATTGTCAGATAGGCATCTTTGATAAATCCGGTATATTTCGATTCTTCACGAAGCTGGTACCGGAATCCAAGTCCCGGAATCATTTCCTTTTGTGTACCCTGCATTGAGTAATAAAAACCCGGAATCAAAGCAAGATTTGAATTGCCAATCTGAATTACTGAACGAAAATGCGCGTTTATGCGCATATCAATTGTCTCGTCAGCAGTGCCGGTAAATTGATAGGCTGGTTGGGTAACATGCTGTACTGCGCCGCCAACATTGAATTTGAATCCCTCATTCGATTTCAAGCCTTTGGTATTATTGGAAAAGCTGTAATTCAACCCGGCTCCAAAATCAGTGTAAGCAAAATCCATATTTGTAAACATCTCGTTGCTGGTAATGGTTCCGTCAAATCCGGTTGTACCGTCATATTGATTCACCCACATCTGATTCTCATCGCTCAGCTTTTTTTGCACATAGCCGCCGTAAATACCAGCGCCCAACATATTGCTTTCATTCAGGTAGAGTTGGTAAGCTACGTTCAGGATTGCACCTGTTGTGGTGAATTGTACATCACCGGTTACATCATTGAATGCAGTAATACCAATAGCAAGAAAACCGTTGGTTGTATTTCCTTTGTTGAAAGAAATATCGTAGGAAAAATCATAGTTGTTATAGGCTGCGCCCAGACTTTTCCACTGATTTTTATAATTGAGGACAAAGCGGTGATTGCCGTCAAAATATCCGGTCAACGCTGGATTAAGCAACAAAGGAGCTTCATTGTACTGTGAGTAGTGCATGTCCTGAGCGCGCATTCCAAAAGTGAATGCCATCAGAGTTGCCAGAATATATATTTGCTTTTTCATACTTTGATTCTCCTTATCTTGCTATGGTTATATATCCGTTGTATTCTTTCACCGTTGTTTCTCCTTCAAATATCAGCGAAACCGCATAGGGATAAGCACCCTGTTCAACTGGTTTGCCCTTGTATTCACCATTCCACCCTTCATTCTGATCATCTGATTCGAAAACTTTTTCACCCCATCGGTCATAGATATGCAAAGTAAAGCTGGTGATGCCCTTTCCCTGAACAAGGTAAATATCATTGTTTCCATCTCCATTGGGAGAGAAAATGTTTGGAATATAAACATGCGGAGTATAACACGAGTCCGTTGCAATATCAACAGTTCCACTGGCGATTCGCAGACAGCCATTGGCGTCGGTTACAGAAACATCGTATGTGCCTGGTGCCAGAAGGAATATAGAATCTGTCGTCTCAGTGGTCTCCCAGGTGGTGTTGTAAGGTGCGGAACCACCTGTAATATCAACAAAGGCAAATCCGTCGTTTGCACCATAACACGTTTCTGAAACACAGTTCACAACAATGTCCGGGGTTTCATTTACATCAATGGTTGTTGTATCCGAATCACCGCATGCTCCACTAATGGTGTAAACTACAGAATGAGAACCGTCTCCGGCAACAGCAGGATCAAAAGTACCTGCAGCAGAACTGGTTATACCAGGACCACTCCAGCTACCACCATTTTGAGCAGCGGCAAGAGCAACTGAAGAAACGTTGTCGCAGAAAGGTCCTGCAGCAACAATGGATGCATTGGCCTGTGTAGTAATAAGCACCTGAATAGTATCGCTGTCGGGGCAAGGTCCCGATGTGGTATAAACAATTTCATGAGTTCCCACTCCCGCAATAACCGGAGAAAAAGAGCCAGCATTTACATCTGTAATTCCCGTACCGCTCCAGGTACCTCCTGGGTTTGCAGAAGACATTGGGACATTTGCATCAAATTCGCAGAAAGGTCCTGCGGGATTGATGTTTGCTGCAATAACACCATTAACAACAACATACATTGTATCTGAATCGGTACACGAGCCCGCTGATGTGTAAATGATGCGATGTGTTCCAGGGCCAGCCGTACCAGGGTCAAATTCGCCGGTCGAAGTGTTTACCATCCCTGGACCGCTCCATGTACCACCCGGATTTATTGCTGTAAAAATCTCATTGGTCCCGCTTGTGCAAAATGGTCCCGCTGGATTCATTGCAGCATCAGTAATGGTTCCGACAGAAATGATAATACTTGATACGTCAGAACATCCGTTTGCATCAGTGCCTGTAACATTGTAAGTGGTTGTTGCTGCTGGTGTCACTGTGTGTAATGATCCCGCGCCTAGCCCGTTGTCCCAGGCAAATGAAGTTCCGCCAGTTGCTGTAATATCAGTACTTTCACCAACACAAAGCGTAGGATCAGTGGCGCTGGCAGTTATTGCCGGCAGGTTGTTCACAGTTACGGTTACGGTTGATGTACCGGTACAACCATTTACATCGGTACCTGTCACCTGATATGTGGTTGTTGCCGCCGGAGCTACTGTATGCGACAATCCTGCTCCCAGACTATTGTCCCATGAGTATGTACTGCCGCCTCCGGCACTGATTGTTGTATTATTTCCAAAACATATGTCAGCATCGACAGCCGAAGCTGCAATGGTTGGCAATGAATTAACGGCAATAGTAATCGTTGCAGTATTAGAACAGCCCGATGCAGTGGTTCCGGTTACCGCATAGGTTGTGGTTGCAATTGGACTGACGGTGAATGTAGTTCCGGCTCCCAGGCCCTGATCCCATGACAAATTCGCTGCTCCACCACCTGTCAGCGTAGCCGATGCTCCGTTACAAATGGCAGTAAAATCTGCAGCGGCCGTAACCACTGGAACCGCTGAAACGGTAACGGTAACCGATGCAGTATTTTCGCAGCTGTTTACATCCGTACCGGTGACCTGATAGGTAGTGGTAGCTCCAGGAGTAACCGTTTGGGTAGCACCCGCGCCTAATCCGTTATCCCATATGTAAGAGCTGCCTCCGCCACCGGTAATTGATGTGCTTTCTCCAGTACACAAATCAGGAAATGCAGCTACGGCAGAAATGGTTGGCAAGTTATTAACCGTTACCAGAACACTGGCAACATTTGTACAGCCGTTCCCATCTGTTCCTGTTACATTGTATGTCGTAGAGGTTAGAGGTGATACTGTGTGACTGATACCTACGCCAAGTCCGTTGTCCCAGGTATATGAACTGCCGCCACCAGCGCTGACAGGCGTATTGGCGCCAATACACAGCGATGGATCAGTTGCGGCTGCTGTTATTGTCGGCAAATTATTTACATTGACAGTTACAGTTGCGAGATTAGAGCATCCTGCGGCAGAAGTTCCTGTAACCGTATAAGTAGTGGTGGTAATTGGGTTTACTGTATAACTTGAATTTGTTCCGAGACCATCCCAATTATAAGTAGCGCCACCGATTGCACTTACGGTAGTACCGCTTCCCGAACAAACAGTGGGTATTGAAGCTGAAGCTGAAATGGCAGGAATCGTGTTTACTGTTACCGTTACATCAGCAGTCGCTGAACAACCGGTAGCGCTTGATCCTGTAACATTGTAAGTAGTAGTGGCAGCTGGGTTTACAACAAAAGAGCTCCCGGCCCCCAAACCGTTATCCCATGTGTAATTCAAGGCTCCGCCACCGCTGATGGTAGTTGACGAACCAATACATATAGATGGCGATACAGCTGAAGCTGCAACTGCAGGGGCAGTGGTCAGGGTTATTGTAACTGAAGCCGTATTTGTACAGCCATTTATATCGGTTCCTGTAACATTGTAGGTTGTTGTTGCCGCTGGGGAAACGGTATGCGTTGTCCCTGCACCAAGTCCGCTATCCCAAATATAATTACTGCCCCCACCACCGGTAATCGGTGTGCTTTCGCCAGTACAAAGGCTGGGATAGTCAGCTGTTGCCGTGATTGCGGGCTGAGGATTAACTGTCACCGTAACATTTGCGGTGTTTGAACAACCGTTTGCTCCGACACCCGTTACTGTATAAACCGTGGTTGTTAATGGATTGACTGCGTAAGAAACATTGGTTCCCAAACCACTCCAGTTGTACGATGATCCGCCACCAGCGGTAATATTTGTATTGCCGCCTATGCAAAAATCAGGATCGGCCGCTGTTGCGGTGATTCCAGGAAGTGCATTAACCGTTACGTTTATTGCATCAATAGTCTGACAACTGTTTACCGGGTTTGTGACTGTAACAACATAACTACCCGTAGTATTTACGTTAATAGTCTGGGTTGATGCAGTAGTTGACCAATTGTATGAAGCGCCTGCATTACCTGCATTTAAAGAAAGCAAGTTGCCCGAGCAGAAAGTTGTGTCATTGCCAAGATTTACAGTGAGCGCATGCTTTGTAAGCGCCACCGGACGTTCTGAAGCAGGCAGTGTCTGATTAATTGCAGTTGCAACGTATAAAGGAGCTCCAACAGCGGTTGAAGAACCGGCAATTTCGTACCATTGAGCAGAGGGTGCTGTAAGCCAGTTTCCCATTGCATCCCAGCTTCCGTCGGCGGTGTTGTCGTAATAGACTTTAACAGTTGTCTGGTCAGCTCCAGTGGTGTGATTCAGCATGTGAAAAAACAAAGGATTCACCTGGCAAATGATAGCTTCTTTAGTATTTATATTAAAAGTCTCGGTAGTTGGCGTATAATTGGCCATGCGCACTTCGTAGGTGTTTGCTGCTGTCGTTGCCGGCAATAATTCAACTGGCCTGTAGCGTACTGTGCCAACTGATGATCCGGTAGGAAACAAATAAGATGCAACTGAATTGGTAACACGACTCAGTGCGCCACCAATGGTACTGCTGACAAAGCCATTCACCCGAGTGATCGCCACTGTGCTGGGATTGGTAACATACATTGTAAAAGATGCAGTTGCCAATTCAACGCTGTTCAGACTCAGAATATTTGTAGTCGTCTGATCGATTGTCTGTGTCTTGATACCGCTGTTGCTCAGATTCAGGTTGTAAAACGTGCTGGAAACAGAACCAGTCAGCAATTGATTGATTCCTAGAAAATTCACAATACCAGTATAGCATGTGAATGTGTTGTTGTTAATCCAGTCTCCGTTCAGCGTAATTGTACCACGACCGGCAATAGTGCCATTGTTGGTAATGTCATCGGATACAACTGCGGCAGAAGTGATTGCAATTTCATCAACTATTGCACCCGCGTTGTTTTCAACACTGCCTACAACCGTAATGGTAGTGTTTCCGGCAATGCTAAGTCCTCCTTTATTCGTAAGCACAGACTGCCCGCTTGCGCTAATGACCGATGCCACAGCGAAAAACATTGTCAGAATTACTGCTAAAATCGAAGGGTAAAGTTTTTTAATCATGTAATATGGTTTTTAACTTAAAAATCCGCTGTTGAAAAACAGTTTTAAACTTGAAAATTGAGCACAAAATTAGAAATAAATCTGATATAATATCATTCTTTATCACCTGAAAACATGTATTTATACTTTTTACATATTCTTCAACTTGTATAATAATATACATTAAGACACTTTGAAAATAATTGTTATAAAACACTTTAACAGGTTTTCCGTCATTTACTCGGGAGTTAATGCTAATGATCATTTAGTCGGTATATTTAGTTGCTTTATGTGTGTATTTTTGAAATATCATTGCATTTTACTTTACAACCGTTACTTTGCCAAAAACGCTCTTCAAATTTCCCTTTACATTTCTGTATTTGAAACTATAAACATAAACATCCAGCATGCATTCATTGCCCTGAAACAATCCATCCCAACCCTCGCCCTGTTTTTCGGACGAAAATATCTGTGTACCCCATCGGTCAAAAATGCTGAATGAATATTCGCTCAGCATTTCATTATTTCCAATAATAGGGCAAAAGAAATCATTGGCGCCGTCGCCATTTGGAGAGAATGAGTTGGGAATATAAATGAAATCCTCTGATACAGAGCCAGTCAGCGTCCAGTCTTTATAAAAGTCTTCAGGCAATATCAGATCTGTAGTATATTTATTGGCATCAGGGTTTGAAGTACCTGATGGGGCCAGATCGTCCCAGACAATCATGTCATGGTTGAAACGAATTGCCCCAAGTGTATTTTCATCCATTGGGTGGATATCAGCCTCAGTATAGCTGAAAACTAATTGTCCGGATGGTTTCAAAGTCTGCCTGGCTTCAACAAGCCAGAACCTGTTAACCGTAACTTCTGGATCGAACGGGTCAAGCGAAGGCACAAGGTCTGGAAGTGGGCTGTTCGCAGAGGTAGTCGGATAAGTTGAGAAATCAATGGAGCCAATTCCGGCAGCTGGCTGAGTAATGGTCAAATTTACATTCAGATCGTTTTGCCCGCTCAGTCCACTTCCAAAAGGAACTCCGAATGTCCCTGTCTGTGAGTCAATATTCCAGCGAAGAATTCCCAGTCCTGCTGCTGGCTCTGTTTCGGCATACAGATATCCGCTCTGATAATTCAGAACTCCTGGAGATGCCTGTTCCAGTTCGAGGAGATGCGAGTTGAGATCGAAAACAGCTGCAATAGTGAATTGTCCTGCAACAAATGCGTGTGCAGCATCCAGAATCTTCGTCCCTCCGGATACAGTAAGATTTTCAAACCGTGTCGGAGATGAGCCGTCAATCCGCTGCTGACCTCCGGAAGGCAAAATAATATTGCCGTCAGGAACAGCTTCTATGTTGACAAACACCTGATTCCCGGCATTGTTGATAAAGTCATCGTACACAATCATATTGCCGTCGTTATCAACAAACCCATCCTGCGATGCAAAATGATTAGCATATTGGCCGCCAATAACAAGATATGCTCCCGGTGAAATTACTATCCCGTTTCCATTGTTTACAACTGTCTGTGCAAACACAGTTTGTGCAAACAAACCAATGCTCAAAATCAGGAAAGAAACAAATCGTATTACATTCATAATCTAACCGTTACATTGAAAAATCCGAAACAAATATTCTTGCAGAAATAATAGCTAAACCGATTTTTATCAAAAGTTTAGATTCTGTACTATTTAATTGGTTTAATAGTGAAAATTGCATTTGAAATCAAAAAATTAACAATTAACAATTCATTTACCACAAGCAAAACAGCCAGCAATGTCTATTGAGGAATAATCGTTAGAATCAACGCACCTTCATTTGGATTGGGAGCGGTGGTGTTTCCCCCTGCATAGAAATTATCGAATGCATATTTTTTTGCTCTCACATTGATGGTATGGTTCCCAGGTGTCAGCACAATGGTGTTAGTCATTGACCAGGGAGCGATGGTGTTGGTAAACCCGGATGGATCGGTAACATCAATGGTCTGAAACATGTCATTCACCGCCACTCCGTTAAGAAATACCTGGACTATAACCCCTGACCCGTAATAGGATGCTGATGTAGTTTCAAGAGATCCATAAGTTGAAACCAGAACAGTCGCACTGGTGGAAAGCGTAAACGAAAGAGTCAATCCTCCGATGCTGGCGAACGTTGTTGAACTAATCAGTGTTCGGGTGGATGTCGCTTTTAAGACCTGAATTACATTGCCAATTGATTGCCAGACCGGGGCTGTGTTGGAACCCTGCGATACCAATACCTGGCCCGTAACTCCCGGATTATTGTTCGGCATCAGAGCCCCTGAAAACTTTACATTGCCCGGAACATCCAGCTTTTGGGTCGGAGTTGCAGTGCCGATTCCGACATTGGTTCCGTTATCAAAGATCTGACTGCAAACTATCTGTGTGCCGTCGTTTTTTAGTACATAATTGGCATTGGTGCAGCCCAGTGCGCCGGAGGTGCCCGGTGAACCGTTGCAGATATAGCGCGATAGCGCCGGATTGATTTCTCCGGCATCAAGGATCCCATTGCTATTGGCATCCAGCCCAAACTGCAGCATTACTCCACCATACTGACAATTGGCTCCAGCTGGTTCATTCGTGGTTAAAGCGACCGTATTAAGGCCACTTCCGGCTGGACCCTGAGCTCCGGTTGCACCAGGAGATCCGTCGCACACATACTGCGTTAGCGAAGGCAAAATTTCTGCTGCATCCAAAACTCCATTATCATTTAAATCAACACCGAAATCAAGTCTCGCACCGCCATAAGTGCAATTCACTCCCGCTGGCTCAATGGCTGTTCCTGTTAAGGTATTGTGGCCGTTTCCACCGGAACCTCCGCTGCAAAGCGAAAACCACGACATGGTTCCCGACCGGTAAACGAGCACGCACATAGAATCTGTGTCGTAAACCAGTAAGCCGTTGGCTGGAGATGCAATAGCCAATCTCTGCGCAGCATTCATACGTGGAATCAACAATCCTTTGTCGGCAGCAACAATGTCAAGCGCTGCTGATGGATCGGGCAAAGCCCCTGTTGGATTTATTCCCACATTGTTTTGTGCCACAACCTTCTGTGGATTGAATCCGTAAATCAGCGACAAGACAATAACAAACTGAAACATCAATTTCATTGATCTCATAACAGTAGCTTTTAAAATTGAAAATATCCCCCCCACGAAAATATTCACAGCAATATGACTGCATTATCATCCGTTTTGTCAAACGATGCCGCAAATTAATCTGTAAAAAGCAGGAAATTCAAGTTGGCTACTGCTGTAGAAAAGCTTTCATTCCCAATGTCGGCTCAAGAATTGAGTGTTTTCAGAAAATCAACCATTTTCGCCAATGCCCTGCCCCGGTGACTGATGGCGTTTTTCTCGTCAGAATTCAACTCGGCAAAGCTTTTCAAAAAACCATCAGGCCTGAAAACCGGATCATAACCAAAGCCTCCAGTACCAGCCCTTTCAAACATTATTGATCCCTCGACAATACCTTCGAAAAAGAATTCCTTGCCGTCAAGGATCAATGACACCGCAGTTCTGAACCGGGCACAGCGATTTGATTCGTTTTGTAATTCTTCAAGAACCTTATCAACGTTTGCGCTGAAATCATGGCCGGGACCAGCATAGCGTGCCGAATAGACACCTGGACGACCATCAAGTGCTTCAATTTCGAGCCCGGTATCATCGGCAAAACAATCCAAACCAGTTGCAGCAAAAATAGTTGTAGCCTTGATTGAAGCATTCGCCTCCAGTGTCAGACCGGTCTCTTCAATATCTTCGAAAAAGCCCGCATCATTCAAACTGATTACCTCAACAAAGGGCAATAATATTTGGCGTGCTTCCTCGAGTTTATGGGCATTGTTGGTTGCAAAAACAAGTTTCATAACAGGTAATAAAATGCAAAAATAATCTTTTCAAAGTCATTTAAATTATCTTACATTTGCACATCATTCAGAATTATGCTTGCAAAACGGTGGATATTAAAGGATCAGGGAAATGAGGAACTCATACGCCTGTTGATGGAACAGGTAAACGTGAATCGAACCTTGGCTAATCTACTTGTACAGCGCGGCATTGATTCATATGATTCGGCAAAAGCATTCTTCCGGCCCAGTATCGAAAATCTCCACGACCCTTTCCTGATGAAGGACATGGATAAAGCCGTTGACAGACTTGTTTTGGCAATAGACCGCAAAGAATCCATTTTGCTTTATGGCGATTATGACGTTGATGGCACTACCGCAGTAGCCATCGTTTATAAGTTTCTGAAGCGTTTCAAACTGCCACTTGATTATTACATTCCGGACCGTTTTACAGAAGGATATGGGATTTCGATAAAAGGAATCGATTACGCTTCGGAAACGGGCTGCTCGCTTATAATTGCGGTTGACTGCGGCATCAAGGATCAGGAAAAAGTACTGTATGCCACTGAAAAAGGCATTGACTGTATCATTTGCGATCACCACCGGCCGGGCGATGATATTCCGGATGCTGTGGCTGTCCTCGATCCTAAACAAAAAGACTGTAATTATCCGTTTGAGGAGCTTTCGGGTGCCGGCGTTGGGTTTAAACTAATGCAGGGACTTGCTCAAAGACTTAGTATTCCCTTTGACGAACTAAAACTACTTCTCGATCTTGTAACATTAAGCATCGCTGCGGATATCGTTCCGGTAATTGGCGAAAACAGGATTTTGTCATTCTACGGATTGAAAATGATTAATTCCAACCCAAGTGCTGGAATTGAAGCCATTCTTCGAACCGCTGGTGTTAAACGCAGACCCGATAGTTATTACAAAACCGACTATTCGTTCACGAAAAAAATAACCATCTCCGACCTTGTTTTTATTGTTGGGCCACGCGTAAATGCTGCGGGCCGCATTCAGAGCGGTAAAAACTCAGTAGATCTTTTGATCAGCGAAAATGCAGATCAGGCCGACATCATTGCCACTCAAATTGACAACCTCAATATTGAGCGCAAGAGTCTTGATTCAAACGCCACAACGGAAGCACTTTTAGCTATCGCAGAATCACTCGACGATGCAGGACGACGATCGACGGTCCTCTTTAATCCTGCATGGCCAAAAGGAATTCTTGGTATCGTTGCATCACGCCTCACTGAACACTATTACAAACCCACCATTGTTTTTACAAGAGCCAACGATGAAGGCGTAATTACTGGCAGTGCGCGCTCGATCAAGGATTTTGATATTTACGAAGCTGTTGAAACCTGCAGCGATCTGCTCATTCACTGGGGCGGACACACCTATGCCGCAGGGCTCTCCCTCAAAGAGTCCGACTTTGAAACATTCAGAAGGCGGTTTGATGAATTTGCACAGGCCAAAATTTCGGATGATATGATGATCCCCGTAATTGAAGTGGATTCATATCTTGATTTTAATGAAGTCACGAAAAAATTCTATTCTGTACTCAAACAATTTGCGCCATTCGGCCCAGGCAATATGAATCCTGTATTTCAAACAAACAGGGTGTACGACAATGGCTTCTCGAAACTTGTAGGAAACAACCATATTAAACTGATGGTGACCCAAAGCCACTACAAAGGCGTTGGATTGCCAGGTATCGCATTTCAGCTTGGAGAATATTTCACGCAGATTGAAAGCCAGAAACCGTTTGACATCGTGTATGCACTCGAAGAAAACGAATGGAACGGCAATACCACGCTGCAGCTGAATATAAAAGACATCAGAATCGAAAAGGAAAAAGAAGAATCACAGGAACAATGAGCAGAATATTAAGCGGAATCCGCCCCACGGGCAATCTTCATCTGGGTAATTATTTTGGCGCAGTCAAGAATTTTGTGCGTCTGCAGGAAGAAAATGAATGCTATTTTTTTATAGCTGATTATCACAGTCTGACAACACATCCAACGCCGGAAAATCTGAACTACAATGTACGTCAGGTTTTAGCAGAATTTGTCGGCTGCGGCCTTGACCCTGAAAAAGCAACCCTCTATATTCAGAGCGATGTCCCAGAAACCATCGAATTGTATTTGTTCCTCAATATGAATGCCTACCTGGGCGAGCTGGAGCGGGTTACATCATTTAAAGACAAAATTCGCAAGCAACCAAATAACGTGAATGCCGGGCTGCTCACCTACCCATCCCTGATGGCTGCTGATATTCTGATTCACCACGCAGACAAAGTTCCGGTTGGAAAAGATCAGGAACAGCATCTTGAAATGACCCGCACATTTGCCAATCGCTTCAATCGATTGTACAAAACAGAATATTTTAAAGAACCCGAAGCATTTAATTTCGGCGCCGAGCTCGTAAAAGTACCGGGACTGGATGGCGGAGGCAAAATGGGAAAATCGGAAGGCGAAGGCAATGCCATTTTTTTGATTGATGACGAAAAAACGATTTCAAAAAAAATCATGCGTGCTGTTACCGACAGCGGCCCCACAGAACAAAATCAGACACCGCCACAGTCAATTCAGAATTTATTTTCATTGCTTGAAATTGTTTCGGCTGAAGACACTTTGAAGTTTTTCCGCGAGTCGTATGCCAATTGTTCCATTCGCTATGGCGATCTGAAAAAACAACTGGCTGTTGACATGAACCTGTTTATTTCTCCCATTCGCGAACGCATTCTGAGCGTCGCTTCCGACACCGCTTATCTGTCGAAAGTGGCTGCAACCGGTCGTGAAAAAGCGCAGGCAAGTGCCTCGAAAACCATAAAAGAAGTTCGCGAAATCATCGGATTTAAAACACTCTAGATATGAAACCAGCAAAAGCATTCTATCCGTTTGCTGCATGGCTCATCCGGCTTACCATGCTGCTTTTCACATATGTTTTCTTTTTCGAAACAATACGTGCCTTTGATTACAACAGTGTTGAATTCTACATTGCAAGCGCATTTGCAATATTTTCCGTACTTGTCCTTGTCGGCGGCTTCCTCTCGAAACCCGCAATGACCGTGGTCAGCGCCTTTTTCCTTTTTGGATTATCTGTCTATCAGCTGATCATTCACTTCAGCGAAAAACCAGACACAATAACAGTAGCTTATATGCTAAGCATCTCAGCCATGCTGGTGCTTTTCTCCGTCGGCAACAAGAAATAATAAATACAGCATCTGAAACCTCGAAGTGGTTTAACATCCGGGTAAAATCACACCAGCACCGAAACCACAACACGGCTGACGTAATTTCCGTACTTTTGCAACTAATAACACCAATCAAAGCACGCATTGAAATCACAAGGCAACATTACTGCTAAACCTAAGGAAAGAGCAATCCTTGTAGGACTCATAACATATCAGCAGCCCGAAACAAAAGCGCTTGAATACTTAGAGGAGCTCGATTTTCTGGCGCGCACCTCCGATGCCGTTGTTGTAAAACATTTTACACAGCGACTCGAAAAACCCGACGGACGCACGTTTGTAGGCAAAGGCAAGCTCGAAGAAATTGCACATTATGTCGAAGAGCACGAAATCAACATCATCGTATTCGATGATGAACTAACACCTACACAACTCCGCAACATTGAAGAAGTAGTCCAATGCAAAATTCTGGATCGCACCAACCTGATTCTGGATATCTTTGCATTTCGCGCCAGAACTGCTTATGCGCGCACTCAGGTTGAACTCGCACAATACGAATATATCCTGCCCCGCCTCACCCGCATGTGGACTCACCTTTCGAAACAGCGCGGTGGCATTGGGATGAAGGGCCCCGGTGAAAAAGAAATCGAAACCGACCGTCGTGTTATCCGCAAACGAATTTCATTACTTAAAGAAGAACTAAAGGACATTGACAAACAAAAACTTACTCAGCGTAAACAGCGCGAAAAACTGATCCGCGTTTCACTGGTTGGGTACACCAATGTTGGTAAAAGCACATTGATGAATGTAATTTCGAAGTCCGAAGTTTTTGCTGAAAACAAATTGTTTGCAACACTCGATACCACGGTTCGGAAAGTCACTTATAACGCGCTTGCATTTCTGCTCAGCGACACGGTTGGATTCATTCGTAAATTGCCACATCATCTGGTTGAATCGTTCAAATCGACGCTCGATGAAATCCGCGAAGCCGATCTGCTGCTGCATGTAGTCGATGTTTCGCATCCCAACTACGAAGAGCAAATGGAAACCGTGAGTAAGACATTGCTTGAAATCGGTGCCGGTGACAAACCGGTCATCATTGTTTTCAATAAAATTGATTTGTATAAACACGAGGAAAATTTCCTGGACGAAGAAACCGACAAAACACCGCAGCAACTGCTCGAGGAGAGCATTGTAGGCCGTATTGACACTCCTGCTGTTTTTATTTCAGCGAAAAAAGGTGACAATATCAGCAAATTGAAAGAATTGGTTTTTGAAAAAGTGAAAGAACTGCACACCGGCAAATATCCGGGGACTGTGCCGTTTTATTGATTGGATGGAAAATGGGTTTACTCCATCATCCGCTCAATCACTCCGCCCGCAGGGATTATTGATTTCAGATCAGAATACGGAATGGTAATGTCGATGCTGCCAGCCGCATATGGTGCTATTTCATACACATTATAGTGAAAAGTGATGCTGGTTTCAGACAATATGAAATTCTGCGTTGCAGTCACTACCTCCACGAAAAATCCTTCATCGCTCAACAACGCATCCGGAGCCAAATTCAGGTCGGAACGTAACTGATCGTTGATGGCTGTTTCAAGTATTGATTCGTAATTTATAACAAAAATATCCTCCAGTGTAAGCAGTTTGCCACTTTGTGAATCGTAGGTGTAATTCACCGAACCATAGAGCCCATGCGCTCCTCCGGTATATTCATATCCCGCTGAAACAAAACCGAGTAATCCGTTTTTCTGAAAAAGGACCGAAACCTCATCATAGATTTCCCAGTTCGAAATAAATTCGTCAATTTCGGCTTCACCACTTTCGTACATCGAAGTATAATCCTGAATATATGAAATGTCGAAATTTTTAATCATATCGTCAGGATAAACAGCATCGACCGGCAATCCTTCATACATGGAACAAATGGCCTTGATAAACCACAATGAATCAGCCTTCGGGGTGTTTGCTGCAGGTACAGGATACATGTGTTCTATGGTCATAGATACGGAATCGCGACCTTCTTCAGTTTCGAATGCAATGTGCCGGACTGCGCTGAAACACTTATAATCGACCGGAACTGCAATAGAAGTTGGTGTTGCCGGAAGAGTTAAAAAAAACGGTTCTGAATTCTGCTTTTCCTTTATTGTTAATCGAAGTGCTGATTGGCTTTTCAAATCTATTTTTACTTCGGAAAACAAGTCAGAGGAGCCAATGTAAACCGGCTCTGCAAGCGGATTTATACCAACTGAAACCAGACAACTCACCTGACTTTTCTGATCATAAAAATGAAGTTCTCCGGTTGAGTCATTCGGTTGATTCCAGACTGCTTCAGCCACATTGGTCATTGAAAAATACCTGACTATTCCACAGGAATTATTTGAAGAATAAACAGTCTGCGCAAAACCGTCTGCTGTCAGCACAAGAAGTATGATGATAAAGATTTTTTTCATTTTATTGGTTATAGTTTCGCTCTCCGAAAATGGAAGTACCAACCCGCACCAGCGTGCTGCCTTCTTCAATGGCTATGTGATAATCATAGCTCATGCCCATGCTGATTTCGCTGAAAACATCTTCGTTTTTAAAAATGGCAACTTTGAGTTTATTGAATACAATTTTCAGTGAGCGGTACTCAATTCGGGTTATAGACTCTGTATCGCTGAAACTACCCATTCCCATCACACCGCAGAAACGTACATTTGGGAAAAGCTTATAACGCCCCTCTTTAAGAAATAAAAATGTGTCATCGGGCTGAAAGCCAAATTTGGAGCCATCTGACGCAATGGATATTTCAAGCAGAACATCAATGACCCGATTGTTTTTACGAGCTTCCTTGTCAATTTCCTTCAGCAATTTTTCGCTATCAACACTCTGAATGCACGATACAAAAGGGGCAACGTATTTCACTTTGTTGGTTTGCAAATGGCCAATCAGATGCCACTCGATATCAGCAGGCAAGAGCGGATGCTTTGAACACAGCTCCTGTACATAATTCTCGCCGAAAATGCGCTGCCCGGAATCATACGCTTCGTGCAAAGCTTCAACCGGTTTGGTCTTGCTTACGGCAACCAATCGCACACTGGCAGGCAATTGCGAAACAATTCTCTGAATATTTTCTGCAATACCCATAATGATGCAAATGTAAGAAGAAACGAGACTATTTTGAAATTTCAGAGGGGTCAATCCATTGATTCAATAAAAATTGTATTTGCACCACTTTATTCAAAAATCTAAAATCACCGATCGATATTCTAAAATCATTATCTTTGGGTCAGCAAAAATCATTTAAACAAAAATAGCAATGAGTCAGGAAATCAAAAATCTCGAACCAAAAGAAGTATGGACATACTTTTATGAATTGACACAAATTCCACGTCCTTCGAAGCACGAAGAAAAAGTGCGCGAATACATGGTGAACTTCGGCAAATCGCTCGGGCTGGAAACCATCGTTGACAAAGTCGGAAACGTTATTATCCGCAAACCGGCAACACCGGGAATGGAAAACCGCCAGGGCATTGTTCTGCAGGGGCATATCGACATGGTTCCACAGAAAAACAGCGACAAGGATTTTGATTTTGAAAAAGATGCCATTCAGGCCTTTGTTGACGGCGAATGGGTAACCGCAGACGGCACTACACTTGGCGCCGACAACGGAATGGGCGTAGCAGCAGCCATGGCTGTGCTTGCCTCGAAAACCATTAAACACGGCCCTATCGAAGCGCTGATGACCATTGACGAAGAAACCGGAATGACCGGCGCTTTTGGTCTCGAAGGCGGTGTGCTTAAAGCCGATATTCTGATTAACCTCGACAGCGAAGATGAAGGCGAAATGTACGTTGGCTGCGCCGGCGGACTCGATGCCAACATCATCATGAAATATACGACCATACCGGTACCTGCAGGACACAAGGCTTTCAAACTCAGCCTCACCGGCCTGAAAGGCGGACACAGTGGAATGGAAATTATTCTTGGTCGCGGCAATGCGAATAAACTTATGAATCGTTTCATGAAACATGCCGTTGAAGAACATGGAATGATGGTCGCTTCTATTCATGGAGGTTCACTCCGCAACGCCATTCCGCGCGAATCATTTGCCGTTGTTACTGTTCCTTCAGAAAAAGCAAATGATTTTACAAGCTGCGTGAAAAAAATGGAGGAAACATTCCGCCACGAGCTTTCTGCAACCGAACCGGATATGAAATTTTTCGTCAGCGAAGAAGCTGTGCCGGCTGCAGTTATTGATCCGCAAATCATCTGGAAACTAACCCGTGCCATCTATGCTTGTCCCAATGGCGTTATGCGCATGAGCGATGCCATGCCCGGTCTGGTCGAAACATCGAACAACCTGGCCAGTGTGGATACTGAAAACGGTACAATCATAATCAAGAATCTGTTGCGCAGCTCTGTTGATTCAGCCAAAGACGCGCTCGGACACGCAGTTTCAGGAGTTTTTGAACTGGCCGGCGCCGAAGTTGAACTCTCAGGTGCTTATCCAGGCTGGAAGCCCAATATGGACAGTGCCATTTTGAAAAGCTGCCGCGAAATGTATCAGGGTATGTATGGAAAAATTCCTGAAATCAAAGCCATTCATGCCGGTCTCGAATGCGGTCTGCTCGGCGCTGTTTATCCCAACTGGGACATGATTTCGTTTGGTCCGACCATCCGCTATCCACACAGTCCGGATGAAAAAGTGAATATCGCTTCTGTACAAAAATTCTTCGACTTTTTAGTAAAGGTGCTGGAAAATGCGCCTGCTAAGTAAGTGGAAAGTAATAAAGTAAAAAGTTTATAAAGACACATAGTGTTTTTGACTTAACAAACAAACATGGCGCGGATTTCAATCCGCGCCATGTTTGTTTATTAGTATTCAGCACTGACGCTTATTTGCAATCCGTTCCGATGCTTGAAATTTATTGTACTTTTGCACTATTGAAATTTGACCATGGAAAAGAAATTAAACAGCATAGAAGAAGTACTCCCAGACCTGAAAGCAGGCAAAGTAATCATTGTGGTGGACGATGAAGATCGTGAGAACGAAGGCGATTTTGTTACCGCCGGTGAGACCATTACAGCCGATACGGTAAACTTCATGGCACGTTACGGTCGCGGACTCATTTGTGCTCCACTCACCATGGAGCGCGCTACAGAACTCAAACTCGACCTGATGGTGAAGGATAATACTTCATTACACGAAACGCCATTCACTGTATCAATCGACCTTTTACGTGACGGATGCACAACCGGAATTTCTGCGCTTGACCGCGCAAAGACCATTGCAGCCATGGCCAACGAGAATTATCTGCCCGAAGATTTTGGTCGCCCGGGACATATATTCCCGCTGCGCGCCAGACCAGGCGGCGTTCTCGAACGTGCCGGGCACACAGAGGCCTGTGTCGATATGTGTAAAATTGCAGGCATGAAACCGGTTGCGGCACTGGTCGAAATCATGAACGAAGACGGCACCATGGCTCGCCTGCCCCAACTATACGAAATTGCAGAAAAGTTCGATCTTAAAATAACTTCAGTAAAAGCACTGATTGAATACCGGCTGAAAACCGAATGTCTCGTTCGTATGGAAGAGGCCGTAAATTTCCCGACAGAGTTTGGCCATTTTCAATTAGTAGCATTCACACAGCTCACAAACAACCTTCCACATCTGGCACTTGTTAAAGGCGACATCACAACCCCGGATCCAGTGCTGATTCGCGTGCATTCATCGTGTGTGACCGGCGATATTTTCGGAAGTCATAAATGTGATTGCGGACCACAGCTGCACCGATCCATGCAGATGATTGAAAAAGAAGGTCGCGGAGTGATTCTGTATATGAATCAGGAAGGACGCGGCATTGGACTTATCAATAAACTGAAAGCTTATCATTTACAGGAACTCGGACGCGATACGGTTGAAGCCAATCTTGAATTAGGCTTCAAAGGCGACGAGCGTGATTACGGTATTGGCGCACAGATTCTGCGAATGCTGGGCATCACCAAAATGAAACTTATCACCAACAATCCTGTGAAACGAATCGGACTCGAAAGCTACGGACTCGAAATTACCGAAACCATTCCAATCATTGTAGAGCCCAATCAATACAATCAGTTTTACCTGGACACAAAACGAAATAAGATGGGGCATAAATTGAAATAAGAAAGTGAATCATGAACATCGAACACCGAACATGGAATGATGAAGTGAAAACAAAATCCGGAATGGTGAATCATGAACACCGATCATGGGACATGGTTTGACTAAGTGAGCCGAAATGATATAAAAAGCAATCTGAATAATATAAATCTTAAAAACAATGAAACAAGTGTTTGATCTTGAAGAAAGAATGGCGAATTACAGTGCATTGGTGCTGAGTTTTTGCGATTCAATCCAGAAAACATATGCAGGATCAACAATCGCAAATCAGCTTACTCGCTCCGGAATATCAGTTGCACTGAATTATGCAGAAGCTCAAAGTGCTGAATCAAGAAAAGACTTTGTTCATAAAATGAAAATCAGTTTAAAAGAATCCAGAGAGTCCTATATGTGTTTAAGAATAATTTCAAAATCTAGTTTGCAAAAATCTGATGAGATGCTCTTAAACCTGTTAAAAGAAACCAATGAATTAATCTCTATTCTTGTAAAATCTATAGAAACTGCAAAAAGAAATCTCGAAAATGGTAATAAATAGATTCCTGAAATTTGCATTCTTTTGAACCATTTCTGTCCTAATATTAGCGATCTTTGACTCATATCGCATTGAACTAATCAAAATCCATGTATAACGTCATTCTAAATTTTCATACTTCTATATTCGAGAAACAAAATAAGTTATATTTCAAAGTTTGGTGTTAAGACACTTCCAATTTCAGTGTTCTGTGTTCGTTGTTCAGTGTTCAAAAGCCCTTCTTCTTATAGTACTCCTGATGATATTCTTCAGCGTTATTATACAGCGAAACGGGCTCTACAACCGTTGTGATTTTCTTGCCGGCATATTTGGGCAGCTGCTGCAATTCTTCTATTACTTTTAATGCTACCATGCGCTGCTCTTCGTTGAAATAAAAAACGCCTGATCGATATTGTTCGCCGATATCAGGACCCTGACGGTTTAGCTGCGTTGCATCGTGGGTTAGAAAGAAAAAGCGCAAAAGATCTTCAGTTGATAAAACAGAATCGTTATAAGTCACCAGAACGCCTTCTGCATGACCCGTGGTGCCAGAACACACCTGCTGGTACGTTGCTTCAGGCACTTCGCCGCCAGCATAAACCGCCTTGGTTTCAATCACTCCTTCGAGCGAATTCAGCTTATATTGAACTGACCAGAAACAGCCAGCTGCAAGAATTATTTTTATCATACTACAAAATTACGCGCAGAATCAGTCCTTTTTACCCTTCAAAATCCTTTAAAAAATGCTATTTATCAGTTGTTTGAAAAGAATATTTCTGGTGATGTTTTGCATATTATCTCCGGAAGCGTTTATTTTGCATAAAATGTAAATCATGAGCAGACTTGTTTTAATAATTTTTTCCACGATAATACTCTCTGTATGCGCGCAATCTCAGGAAGCCGATTACGTGGTAAAGCTTGTGAAAACAACAGATTTCAGAGAAGTTTGTTACCTGCAGGAAGGGAAAAGAATCTGTCTGATTGATCAATCAGGAAAAAGATTTGCTGGAAATCTAATCTTGCCGAATGACAGCGAACTGGTCGTTTCGGACAAACATTTCTTTTTAGCTGACATTCGATATATTCAAACCAGTGGCGTTGGCAGAACAATGAAAAAAGTTTTCGGTGGATTTTTGGGCAGCGCAGGATTGCTGCTGACTGGGGCAGGATTCGCTGTGATTATGGATGCCGTTTCATCCAATACGCCAGAGGATTATATCATTCTGATTCCGCTAGGGCTTATCACAGCCGGCATAGGAACGCTCGCAACGCTGCAGGGCGTTTTTATGGTTTTTAGTAATGAGAATGAATTTGATGTGCAAAACAAATGGGATATTGAAATAATTCCTGCAACGGATCTTGCAACTGATTAAACGCAAAAAGCCGCTTCATCAGCGGCTTTTCTTTATTAAACGATTTGGCGATTGTTTTAATTATTGCCACGCACCGGTGCCTGCGTATTGGTTTCGGGCTCTTTTTCGGGTTTTGCATCGGTGGTAGCATTTGAAACTCCGGCAGCTGGCTGGGTTTCGATGATTGTTGTGTCAACGGTTTCCGTTTTCACTGCAGTGCTGTCGGTTTTTTCTTCTTCTTTCTTGCCATCGCCACATGAAACAAGAAGGAACGTTGCAGCAAAAGCTGCGATTAACATCAGACTTTTCATTTTTTTTGGTTTTTGGGTTATTGGTATGTGTATAACGCAAATAAAATCCGCGATATTTTGTATTTGCCAAAATAAATAGCAACTTTTCCAACAAGTGCCAACAAAAGTGCCAACGAATCAGTCAACAGGATAATAAAAGTAAGTATGCGTGCATTCAATTTTGTAAAAACGATTTCGAATTCGTGTAATTGAAAATCGCTTTCAACGCTACTTTCATCAAAGCCCCAAGTATTAAAACGCGAAAAGCCGCTTCATCAGCGGCTTTTCGTTATCGTTGTCCTGTTAGGGGTCGAACCTAAACTCTTCTGATCCAGAATCAGACGTGTTGCCAGTTACACCACAGGACAGTTTGGACGTGCAAAAATACAAAAGTTTTTTTTCACACAACAAATGTTGGAAAATTATTTTTTCCCTTCATTCATCAGGCCCTGCAGATATTTTTCCTTTTCTTTCATTACTTTGATGTCGGTCTTGGCTCTCTCAATCTTATCCCGAAATTCTTTCAGCAGCACTTCGGCATTTTTCGAGTTGGCGAAAAAGCCAAGATTGTTTTCCCAAAGCTGAACATCCTGCTCGAGTTTGGAAAGATTAAAGCGAAGTTTCTTCACTTCCGTCCACATTTTATCGCGGCCGTCGTTCATCTTCGACACTGATTCCATGCGCTCTTTATAGCGTGTGTTTTCAGATTCAAAGCGGCTGATTTTTAATTTGTCGAGTGTCTGATCGATTTTCTTATGCCATTCATTCTGAATTTCATCCTTTTTCTCAATCGGGACTCTGCCGATTTCGAACCAACGGCGCTGGAATTCGTTGATCAGGTTGAGGTTTTCCTTGTTGTCTTCAGTGAAATTGCTTTCTTCGAGCTCTTTGATCAGATCAAGTTTTTTCTGCAGATTTTCAGCTTCGACGGTTGACAGGTTTTCGAAATAGTTTTTCTTGCGATTGAAAAAATCGTCACAGGCAGAACGAAATCTCTTCCAAATAACATCGGATTTCACTTTCGGAACCGGCCCAACTTTTCTCCATTCATTCTGAAGGCGAATAAGATCATTACTCGTTTTCTTCCAGTCAGTGCTTTCTCTGATTGCTTCAGCCTCGAGACAAATATTCAGCTTCTTATTATAGTTCTCGTTCAGTTCACTGCGAATGGCATTGAAATATTCTTTTCGCGCAGCATAGAATGCATCGAGAATACCTTTAAAGTCGGCCCATATCTTATCGTTGTTTTCTTTGGGGGCTGGTCCAATTGAGCGCCACAAACCAAAGAGTTCATTCATTTCCTTTGTTGAAGCGTTCCACTCCTTCATTGTATTTATTTCAGCCGAAGCAATATTTCTGGCTTTATCAACGAGGGCGGTTTTTGCTTCAAGGTTGGCTTCAAACTTCTTGTTCAGTTCATCGTAATGCGAAATCCGGATCTCTCTGATTTTCTCTGAAGCATTGCGAAATCTGTCCCATATCTGGTCTTTCACATCGGAAGGGACAGGGCCAGTTTCTTTCCATTTATGGTGAAGCTCCTGCAGCTTTTTGAAAGATTCGTGCAACGATTTTTCAAAAAATAATTCTTCCGCTTTTTCGCACAGTTCAACTTTGATCTCCATGTTCTTTTTCATGTCAAGATCGCGTAGTTCGCGATTTAGCTTGACTTTGTCAAGAAACATCTGAACATGATGATTGTAATTCAGCCAAAGATCGTTGCTTTTATCCTTAGGAACCATACCTATCTCACGCCATTTATCCTGAATGCGTTTGAATTCGTCAAACGTATTCTTCAATGGTTCACCTTCTTCAATGAGCTTTTTCAGGTCGTCGAGCAGCACGAGTTTCTTTCCGAAATTTTCTTCCTGCTGCTTAACAATATTGTCGAAATGTTCTTTTCTCTTTTCCTGATAAATTCCCCATATGGCATTGAACTCGCCGGTTTTTTTATCAAGCAAATCCTTGTGCTCATGATTTTCCTGATCTTCTTCGCTTAACTCAGTAAGCTTCTGCCGCTCTATTACCATTTGAGCATTGTGCAGTTCGCGAAGTTTTTTCAGCGCCTGCCCAACCAACATCAAATCTGAACCTTGTTGTATAACATTAAGCGCTTCCGCCTTAATTTCATCCAGATTGTAGTTTTTCCACTTACTGTCATCCACTTCGTGGATCTCAGCTATATGCTCTTCTTCGTGCGGAGTTTCAGCCACAACGTCCATAACATACGAGCTTTCGCCATTTGCGAATTCGTTTTCATTTACCAATGCATCTACAGGGGTAATAGTTGTTTCAGCAACTTCCTGGTTGGATACTACGCTTTCATTCAGCTTAGAATCAGCATTTTCAGCCGGGGTTTCTTTCTTTTCTTCCATCACTTTGAAATTCAATATTCAGTATAGGACTGCAAATTTAAAAAACTTAATGAATTAGAGACCGTTTCAGTTAACTGCTTTCGGATTAAACAGAATATATCCGAAATAAAACGACAGCATAAAAGGCTCATCATACTTGTCGTAATAGCTTGCTGTTATGGCAACCGGACCAACAGGACTGTGAAATACAAATCCTGTAGAAGCCACAAAATACCTGCTTTTCAGCCAGGGACCATAAGTCGCATAAATACCGCTTGAACCCATTGTTATATCGCGGAGTGGCTGACATAAATAGGCCTCTGTACGAAAATCAAAATTGTCGCGGATCATAAAAAGTCCTTTCAGCCCGGCTCCTGCATACTGGTGTGACCGGTACTGCGGCATGAACAATGTGCTCATCTCAGGCATGGGTTGAAAAGGATTGGCAAACAACATCGTTGCAGTGTAACTGCCAAAAAAATCACGGTTCGAATAATATAACTCGTTGTACCATCCCAAACGAAACCGGCCCAGTGAACGAAAATAATTTTCATACACAAATTGCCCGTAAAACCATTGGTGATGAGCCGTGTAGCTCTGTAATAATGGCGACGTGGTTCCGGGAATGGTATTTTCCTTCCCTTCAACAAAACCGCCCTTTAACTTGAGTAAAGTGCCCTTGTTGGCATATTGTTTTTTATTAAGAGTGTTTCTCTCCCACTCCGCAAAAACGCTCCAGGCCTTAAAATTGGTCTTGTCCGGGATATCAGTTCTGGTGAAATAATTGTCCTGAAAATATTCATCGTCAATAATCATGGCCGAACCCGCCAGTGTTACTTTCCCTTTGTTTTTTGCAGGCACCACCACTCCGCAATCCCAGTGATAATCATTCACAATCAGATAACTTGGATTTTTATCCTCAAAAAAATGCGAGGTGGTTCTGAAGTAATCCCACTGGTTATAAACAATGCGACCAAAAAGTGCGTATTGCGGGTGACCCGGAAAATCGAGCCTCATTCCAAGTAAGCCTGAGCTGTAAAAACGTCCGGCATACATGTTTGCACGAAAAGTAGCTGCATTTCGCTGAAGATATTTATAACTCACTTCAGCAAAAGCCTGATTCACCGGATTGGATGAAACAAGCCCGCCAAAACGCAGCAAAATATTGGACTCTTTTTTCACATTAAGATCCAGTGAGAAACATCCGCTTGAATCTTTATAGGTGGCCATCGGGTAAATGGTACGAATTGCCTGATCGGTCATCAAACGGTAATAATCTTCTCTTGTCCTTTCAATACCTACAATTTCCCTACGCGAAAAATAATTCAGAACATACTGACGTTGCATTTTATTCATCCCCGAAACATCGACGTTATCGAACACCAATGGCGGTTTACGATTATTAAATGAATCGCGTTTGGACTGAATTTGCGCTTTCGAAATGCTGTCGATGACAAATTGGCGAATTTGCGGAATCTTCGCAACTGCAGCTTCATAGCCCAATCGGATGTATTCTTCTGAATGAGAAAAGTCAATGATATTTGTGGTCGGAATTTTCGGTTCAATCAGCACACTGCTGTTGCAAGGGACGTTATAGAATGTTTCTGACATGAAGATATTTTCGAGCTGCGACATGATGTTGTCTGGATCAGGAACAGCATTTATGGCAGCCACTTTCGAGCCGATGATGATATCCGGATTAAAATCATTCAAAGCCACGTCTGCCGGAAAATTATTAAACATTCCACCATCCATATACATTTTTCCATCAATAGTAATTGGCTTAAAATATAAAGGATAGGTCATCGAAGCGCGGATAGATTTCACCAGATTCCCGCTTTTGAAAACTTCAGCTCTTGAATCCGTAATATTGGCTCCAATGCATCGGAAAGGCACAAACAAAGAATCGAAATTTCCCTTGCACAATGCATTGGCCTGGGCAAAAATTTCCATGAAAACAAAATCCATCTGTCCCGAAGAAACTAAATGTGTCGGTACATCGAAACTCCAGATGCTGTCGGCATTTACGCGAAACGAAGCCCACGAAGCATCCAGCTCTGGTTGTTTGAAATAATACACATATTTTTCATCAATGGCTCCAGTGGCCCACATCAAAAACTGTTCAGAGGTAATCAGTTGCTCCATCTGGTCAGTTGTCCAGCCACTGGCATATAATCCACCAATGATAGCACCTATGGATGTACCCGCAATATAGTCAATGGGAATTTGATTTTCTTCAAGCGCTCTCAGCACGCCTATATGTGCAGCGCCTTTCGATCCACCTCCACTGAGCACCACGGCTACCTTCTGCGCATGTACGTAATGTGTGCAAAACAACAGCAGCCCTATGATGATCAGCTTTTTCATTTACACCATTTCGAGTGCTTGTTTCAGGTCGTTCAAAATATCTTCAACTTCTTCGATACCGATTGAAAAGCGCACCAGTCCTTCGGTAATGAAAGCTGATTTTTTCCCTTCTGCCGAAACTGCAGCGTGTGTCATCGATGCAGGATGCTGTATGAGCGATTCAACACCGCCCAGCGAGACTGCAAGCATAATGAGGTGGACATTGTCCATAAGTTTTACGCCAGCTTCATAGCCCCCTTTCATCTCAAAGCTGATCATGCTGCCGGGACCTTTGGCCTGTTTTTGAGCAAGTTCGTATTGAGGGTGCGACTTCAATCCCGGATACATAACGCGCTCAATTTTTGGATGGCTTTCGAGAAACTCAGCAATTATCATTGCACTTTCCTGAGCGCGCTCTACGCGCAAAGCAAGTGTTTTTGCTCCGCGAATAACTAAATACGCCTGGTGCGGATCCATATTGTAACCAAAGCCGACCATGATAGCGCGCAGTTTTTTGTATGTTTCTTCAGTCTTTGCAACGATGGCTCCGCCTACAATGTCAGCGTGTCCGTTGATGTATTTGGTGAGTGAATGCAAAACAATATCAGCACCCAGATCCAGCGGCTTTTGCAACACCGGGCTGCAGAAAGTATTATCGACGCAAACCAGAATTCCATGCTTGTGTGCCAGTTCCGATGCAGCTTTGATGTCAGTAATCGTCATCGTAGGATTGGCGGGCGTTTCAAGATAAAGAAGTTTGGTGTTCGGCTTAATCGCCTTTTCAATCTGGCTCAGGTCGCTCGAATCCACATAGGTGCTTTCAATACCGAAGCGCGTGAAATGGTTTTCCATAATGTTGCGGCTGGGGCCGTAAACAGCTGCAGAACTTACCATGTGATCGCCTTTTGAAAGCAGGGCGATGTAAACGGTTGACACCGCACCCATTCCTGAGCTTGTTGCAATACCGGCAAAGCCGTTTTCCATCACAGCGAGTTTCTCTTCCAAAGCGCCAATTGTCGGATTGCCAATACGGCTATAAATAAATCCTTTTTCTTTTCCGGCAAAGCGGTCAGCACCCTGCTGTGCATTGCGGAAAGCAAATGTCGATGTCTGATATATCGGTGTTACCGCACTCCCAAAAGCATCTTCAAAATCACCTGCATGAACCAACTGTGTGTTCAATCCTAAATCTTTAACGTTCTTCATCTTGTCTAATTTTTCACAAATATACTGGTTTTTAAAGAAATAATCGTATTGTACAACTTAACATGCTACCATTATACCGCAACTTTGATTAATGTTTACCGCATTTCAATAAGGTTCTACCTGAAAATCACAGATGTGAGATTGTGATTCAAAATATTTAAGTATTTTTGTACCGATTTTACCTAAATGCTTGAAAATGTCAAAACCAATTCAATTGTCCGAAGCTGCTTCTATTGGGATTCATGCACTGGTGCTGATTTCAAATAGCGAAGGACATTTTATGAATGTAAATGTGATTGCGGAAAAAACAGGTGCCAGCAAAAATCATATTGCAAAAGTGATGCAGACGTTGGTGCGGGCGGGTTTCGTAAGCTCGGTACGCGGCCCTGCCGGAGGTTTTACACTGGCCGTTGACCCTACAGAAATCACTCTGCTTGATATTTATGAAGCCATTGAAGGAAAAATTTCCATCAAAGCCTGCCCCTTTGACAAGCCTGTATGCCCTTTCGACAAATGTTTGATGGGCGGTATATTTCATCAGGTGACAGACGAATTGGTAAAATATCTTAAAGCAAACACGCTGAAAGATATGGAACATCTAAGGAAAAATAATCCGTGATTTAATATCATGACACGCAAGCAGCGACTCTCGAAAATCATTGATATATTTCAGCAAACCAACCCGATTCCGAAAACCGAGCTGAATTATAAAAACCCGTATGAGCTGATTGTTGCCGTGATTCTGAGCGCTCAATGCACCGATGTGCGGGTGAATAAAATCACTCCTGATTTTTACAAAACATTTCCCACTGCCAAAACATTGGCTGCGGCTACGGAGACAGCGATTTTCGAAAAAATAAAATCCTGCTCTTATCCCAACAACAAAGCCCGCAATCTGAAGGGAATGGCAATGATGCTGACTTCAACATTTAAAGGCAAATTACCAACCGATCCTGAAGAAATGCAGCAATTGCCGGGTGTAGGCCGCAAAACGGCGCACGTACTGGCTTCCGTGTTGTTCAATCAGAATGTCATTGCTGTCGATACGCATGTGCAACGGGTGAGTGTACGTCTGGGACTGGCTCCGGGAGCCACTACCCCACTGGCAGTCGAAAAAGCGCTCGTAGCCATTGCTCCAGAAGAAGTGCTCCACGATCTGCACCACTGGCTCATTTTGCACGGTCGCTATGTTTGCAAAGCCCGCAAGCCACTGTGCGGAAGCTGTGCTATTTTTGAGTATTGCGGCTATAAGCTTCGCGTAACTTTGTAATTCTAAGATACTCCCGAAACTTTTGTCAGGATATATCCTTACATTTTATTTTGTTTTGTCAGGATATATCCTGACATAAATTTGCTTTTGTAAACTTATAGGTTGACATTTTGAAATGTTTTGTCAACATATATGCTGACATTTCTATACGTTTTGAACAACATTTTGCTGCTACAAACTGCGCGAAGTTTAAACTTTGTGGAGCGACCCTACTCCCGAAAAACAACATACCCCGGCACAACGCCAGCATTGAATGTTTAAAACAATTTGCCCATGTAATCTGTTTTGCGAATTAAACACTGCGTTGTCGAATAAATTTCATTCAGTGACCGGTAACTTTGGTTATAATTAATTTATATCTTTGAATTAAATCCTTCAGTTATGAAATTCTTTAACCGAATTCTGTATTTGACCACAACCCTTGCATTGTTTTCGTGTTCCAATGGTGATTTCACTTATACCGAAACAAGAAAAATGAGTGCTGATGATCCTTTTCAAAACACAATCGCTCCAAGTCAGTTCTTTGAAATCGACAATCGCCGCGATACAGTGCTTGAAGGCGAGCAGGGAACAATTATGATTCTTCCCAAAGGTTGTTTTGTCAATTCAGAAGGAGAGCCGGTTTCAGGAAATATTCGGATTGAACTTGCAGAAGCATATTCTCCTGACGACATGCTTGGATCAAATCTCACAACTACATCCGATGGCAATCCGCTGATTACCGACGGAATGATATTCTTCAACGCCACTGTAAGCGGCAAACAATTGGGCATCAGGAATGAAAATCCAGTGCATATTGAAATGCCTACACCCGACAAAAAACCAGGTATGATGGTTTATGAAGGAGTGCGCGATGATAGCGGAAAGGTGAACTGGGTTAAACCCAAAGCGCCGGATAATTTCATGAAAACTGTCGACATTTTTTCGCTCGATTTCCTTCCGGAAGGCTTTCAGCGACAAGCAGAATCAATGATGGATTTCAGGGATTTTTCTAAGGTTACAACAGGATACTTCTACCATGTGTATTTTAATTTATCTGATGAAGATGGAAGTACTATTTTTTGGGATATAATAAAGAAGAGGTTCGCTATTTCCACTATTGATGTAGAAAGTAATGAAAAAGTTTTTGATCAACAAGGAAGCAATATCACTAACAATAACATTGGACAAAAAGATACCACACTAGAACAGGTTGATACCTGCGCAAAAGATACTCCAGCAACTCGGGAATGTGGAATCGATCCTTCAAGAATCAAGGCCATCCGGAACAAACACTACCAGAACACACTTATTGCGACCAAAGAATTTGAGACAAGACTCAAAACAATTTTCAAAACATGTGACAACGAGATTCTTGATATTTATGTTGAAAATTTAAATAAAAACATGTATGAACTTGATAGTCTGGCTATGGAGAAGTGTATCAGAAAAGGTTATACAGAACAAATTGCCGTTTTCCGATCGTATTTCGGACAAAGGCTCACAAAAGTGAAATCAGCCGATAAGTACGCGAAGATGCTTAATGGATATTACTCTGATCAGTTGAAAAAAATCAAGGCTGAACTGAAAATAAAGAAACAGAAGGTTATTGAAGCAATGAAAAAGGAAAACGAAAATTCACAAAAGATCGTAGCTGATTACCAGAAACTTCTTAGCAAAAGGGAGAAACAAAGGATGGAAACATATGGTTTTAATCTGACAAAAACAGGATGGATAAACATCGACAATGGGACAGAGCCTAAAGAATGGAATACTGAATACCTGAAAGTGATTGTGAAAAATGGAAAAGAATTTGACAGAACATATGCCTATGTTTGGTTTTCCACCATGGGGAGCCTTTCGCGTTTGAATACACAAGATCAGGAAATTTTCCATGCAGGCAATTTCGGCGAAAACACTATGCTTATGCCCAGCAATAAGCAATCCACCTTCATTTCAATTGGCTACAAAGGCGAAAATCCTTCTCTTTTTATCAGAACTTTCGAGACAGGAAAGGACACCATGTTCTATGTTGTTTTGCAACCAACCACGCCTGATGAATTAAAGAAAGTCCTGAGCCCTTTCGACGGCAATTCAAGAGAAAACAGCATTGTCAAAGATCTCGAATTCATGCAAAAGTTCTTTGAAGAAAAAAAGGAAATTAACATGAAAATAGAGAAGGAAATGAGATTGCTAAGCTTGTGGAACATTGCTTTTCCATGCTGTGCAATAGACTTGAAATCTCTCCAATATTATTATTGATTATTGCTGTTTGTTGAACATTTTATCAAGCACCTTCACTCCCGAAACACAATATACCCCGGCACAACGCCAGCATTAAATGTCTGCAATAAATTGCCCGATGCAGAATAATGCAGCACACGACCCGAATGCACATAATCGCCGGCATCGCTCGCCCAGAGCGAATTGTCGGTTGGGTTAACAGCGAGACGATAGAATGTATTTCCAGAAGATTGTATCCATGCAGTTGTAGGCACCGAAGTAGCGCTGACAGCCATTTTATAAATATGCTGATTGATGAAATAAACACTGTCGCGCGCAGCATTCATCACCAGCGACGAGGGATAACCGGACGAAGATGCAAATGGAATGTTTCGAATAATTGAATGCGAAAGCGGATCAATGACAACAAGTTTTGCCATTTCTGCATGATCATAGCCGCCGCTGCACAATACCCAGATGAATCCATTCACATCAACACCCATGCTGTTCGGCTCTACACCAATGATGACAGAATCTTCAAGCTGCATGGATATTGAGTCGATGACAAGCAAAGCGTTATTGGTTTGTGTTGAAACCAGTTTCGACCAATGCGTGGCCCACAGCTTTCCCGCATGTAGCAAAAGGTTTTCGACAGGACGTTCAGTGTAAATACTGTCCGAGAGAATTCCCTGCTCCGCATCAATTACATAAATATATGGTTTGTACAAGGAAGAGACAAACAATCTGTTTCCGCTACCAGCGCAGATTTCGCGAGGCGATGCAATTCCGTCAATTGTTTTAACCACTTCGAAATCATCGTTGATTATATACACTTTTGCGGAGTTGTTGACAGTAAGAAAAATATTGTCACCGCTCAAAGCCGCATGAAAAGGGATATCTCCGGGAGGAAAGCCATTCACTGAACGGAAAATTTCATTACTGATGGTGCCGTTGCTGAAATCAATCCATGAAACATCGCCTCCGCCTGAATTGAAGAGCCCTTCGTTAATAACGAATGCGCCGTTGTGAAACGCTGAAGGCGTGTCGCCCGATGTGTTCACTTCACCGAATTCATCATTGGTGCATGAATACAGCGCCAAAGCGAGAAATAATATTGGCAGCCACCTATTCATTCCACTTCCATTTAATTGTGATGTAAAAATTTCTTCGCGGCATGGGATACCAGGCAATGTACTGATAATCGGCATTCATAATATTGTTGAGACGCGCAGAAAGCACCAGCTGATTGGTCCCGATTTTTTTTGAAACAGAGAAAAACACATCATGAAGAAAAATCTCCGGCATGTAACGATCATTGTCGCTGCTCGAAAATCGTTTTCCGGTATAATGAAACTCATATCCCCCGCTCCATAAGCCATGTTTGAACAACAGCATTGAATTCATTGTTTTGTCCGGAACATAAAGAAGCGTTTTTATTTCATCGCTGCTCAGATCCTCCGCAAACACGCGGGCCAGATTCAGAGAGCCATTCAGCGAATTTTTGTTCCATGAATATTCAACTGCAGCCGTCGCCTCGCAGCCATATTGCCTTGATTCAGCTACGTTGGCTGCATGCCATTGCGATGAGACTGAATCAGGTGTCCAGCGAATAAGATCTGTTGTCATCGAATAAAAAGGCATAAGCTTCAGGCTCCATTCAAAACCATTCTTGTTTGCTGATTTCATGTCGATTGTCATATCCGCCATCCACGCATCTTCGGGCTTCAAGTCAGGGTTTCCGCCTGGCACCCAGTACAAATCGTTCATGGTCGGCATGCGCATATTGCGCGCAAATCCAGCATAAATGTTCAGCCATTTCCACCACATGGACTTTTTGCCCGGCATAAAACTGAATGATGCTCCCGGCAGCGCAAATACATTATTGAAATTTCGGGTGATGATATGCGTCCACAAATTCACTTTAAAACTTTCAAATCGATTCAGATTATATTTCAGTTTCAGCCGCTGATCAGTATGAATTACTGGTTTAGAGAAATTTTCTGATGTCACCCGATACAATTCGGGATAATACTCGAAATTGAATTCATGTCCGGCTCCTGCACGCAAATATGCGTTCCATCGGGTGGCAAAAGATTGTGTTGCAGTTCCGTCGCTGATGGACAATTGTTTGTTTCTGTATAAAAATGTATCGGCGCTGAAAAAGAAACGCATCTGTAATCCCGCATCATCAGCTGAAATCAGCGGAACAAATCCACTTACTCTGACAAATCTGTTTTCCTGACTTTCATTGTCTGGAAGCTGCGGACTCAGCAATTGAGCAGGTGTTTCATTAAATTGTGAGCCCGTCCACAATGACAATCTGAAATCCCCCTTTTTCATTGGAATCGACAAACTGCTTTTGACCGACATATTGTAATAGGAAGCTGCAACACGATTCTGTAACGGCCAATCAAGCGCTGTTGCACCTTCCGTATTGTTATGGAAGGAATAATTATTGACTGAGTTCAGTCCGGATAACTCAAATGAAACGCGGGCCTTTTTAATTCTATAATCTGAAAAGAAAGATGCAGCGCCCGTTCCAAAACTTCCGCCAGAAAAAATAATTCTTCGGTGCAACATACTGTCGCGAAAAAAAACATCATCGACATAAATATACGAAGACAGTCCACCCGAAAAATCGGAGGCAGCCTGCGTTCCCGACACAATACCAAAATGCATGTTGTCGTTGGCCTGCATGCCGCCCAATGCCGGCTGCCCCAGCGTAAGTTGATTCAAAGCAAATCCGTCCCATACCAACAACGTTTGCGAAGCCCCGAAACCACGATGCGAAATGGTTGCTACGCCGCCCGGAGAGTACGTTTTAAAAAACATCGGGGTGTATCGTGCCAGCACATTTTCAACCGAAAGATTTTCGTCGGCTGGAATCAGTTTATCCGAAACCGTAAGCATGAAAATCGAATCATCGGAAGGGGCCGCAATGTCAACTGGTTTCAGCCAAATGGTATCATGGCTTTCCTGAGCGCCCGCAAAGACAGGTGCCATCAGTAACAAAAATCCTATGACCCAATAATATTTCATCGATGCATGATCACAATTTTGGCCAAGTGGCCCGATGTCGTTTTCAGAAAATAAATGCCTGAGTCAAGTCCCGACACATCTATGTAGTTTTCAGACCCTCTGCATTCCCTCACCAATAGGCCGCTGCATGAATATATAAAAACTTTTTCCGTTTCCTCCAGCTCAATATAGATAATGTCATTGGCGGGATTCGGATACACGGAAATAGTTTTCTGAAATTCGTTAACGACAGTATTACTGCGGTTATTGATAACGCCTACTGCGTCCAGATCAAAGCCGCAAGACTCAAAAGGAGTCGGAAACGGATCATTGATAATTCTGCCCTCGCAGTCGCGCGAAGCATATACAGGGTCAATACTACCAACAACATCAATCAAACGGACCACGGTAATGGAATCTTTACGAAGTAAAGCAGTATCGGGAGCATCCGCAATATCGAAAGGAGTTCCGAACAGAGCTCTGTACTTTCCCGCCAGATTGTGAATCTTTGTTGGATCAGTAATACCAAAGCCACCTGTCTGAGATGCAGTATCCGAAAACGAATATGCGGGAATACGAAAAAAATGGTTGCCATCCGAGCTCACTTCGACAAACGCCAGCTCAAGAAATGTGTCGGTAAGCGGGTTTTCGAAGACTGCAAAATCAAATCCTGAACCATCAGACAAAGGTATATTGAAAAACACTTTAGCTGTGCCGGCGTCACCAAGGCTGACAACCACATTATCGGCAATTCCAGCAACAGCTGATTCAGAGCCATAAGAGGCGTGATTTAAAGACAGAGCAGTTGCAGTTGTATCAGAAATATTCACAAACCCGCGCACAATGCTGCACCCCGACGCCCAGTCGATAAAACATGCGCTATCGGAAGGAATAGCCGTGGAACCCACCTGGCCTGCTGCAGGCGGATACTGCGCGAATGCAGAGGCACTCAATAAAATTAAAAAAGAAAAAATTGATGATTTCATTCCTTTATAATAAGCTCTCCATGCAGAACTTTATTTTCTCTGTAAAACAGAGCATAATAAAAACCTTTGGCGGCGTCTCTCAAATTGTATTCTGTTGTGTTTTCGGAAATTTGAAATTCGCGGATTAGTTTTCCATTGATATCGAAAACCCGCATTTGATCGAAATTTCCATAGTTATTAATGGTGAAATTATTCTGCACGGGATTGGGGTAAATAATAGTATTGAAAACCCTGATATCGGCAAAACCATTTACAGGGCTGGCTGCAACAGGCGCCCCGGGTTTATAGAGCGGATTAGTGAAAGTCGAATCCCATGGCGTGTATGACATGCCGAACCACATGGAGTCTGACAGGATCTCACTTCCACCAAAGTTCATCACCCAATTTGCTGAATCGCCGTCACCGGTAAATGTGGCGAAATAATCGGGGTTGCCCCCTATTCCGGCATGGGTGAGATAATGGATGTCGCTTACAAAGCCTGACATAACAACCATGCTAAGCGCATTATCGACCGAATCGATATCAGCAATCATGTCTTCAGCGGTAACCGATGTTCCATCGAAACGATAGCCCCAGGCAAAGCTTTGAGGATTTGTGCCATCGTTGAAATCTACAACAAGCACCGCTGATTTAGAGCCTGATCCGACCCAGAAAGTGATGTCGTCCATTGAAAATTGAGCAAATGCAGAAAAAGGCACAGCTATAGCCAGCCACAGCAGCGAACTGATAAAAAAATGTTTCATAATGTGAAAACATTAGACAATTAAACAAACTCCATGACCCTTACGCCCGAAAGATTCATGAAAAAACGCCTGGCAGGTCTTCTGACTTGTCCCGGCGCGGTGCCTTCCCGTTCCTTGCGTATCGGAACAGTGGCAGGGGAATTACCGCGCCCTTTTTCAGGACTTACAGCAGCGGGTACTGTCCGGGATTTTCACCCGGTTCCCTCTTAGCATCGTTGGCAATTCGCCGCCGATGAACCAAACTCAATGCAAAGTAAAATAAAAAAGACGAGACCCGGGATTGGAAAATGGCAAAGAAATCAACAGACCTGTTGAAAACTAATTTATTTTTGTAATACTTTGTTTTACTGATATATACAATATACAACCCGATGTTTTTTACAAAATTTCACATTTCACTGTATCAAATCAAAGGTTTTTACGTAAAAAAACATGTTTGATTTGCACATGTTAAAAAAAAAGTATAGTTTTACGCAAATTTTCATGGATAATGAAAAGATTCTTTAGTAAATATATGCTTCTGCTCATCGTTTTCGTAGGAACGATGGCAATCAGTTCTTGTAATTCAACTCAGTTCAAGAATTACAAACGTTACGTGAAGCGTAAAAATTCAGCGCTTGGATATAAAAGTCATTATCAGAAAAAACTGAGGCGTAACACTATGCCCATCAACCGGAATTACATCATCCGGAACAAGCGAACTACTCCAAGCTGGCGCTAGTATTTTACGGAAAAAATCATTACTGAATTTCCCCCTCCCACTCCGGTCCTGCCTTGCGAGGTAACTATAAGTTTTTTGCCATCTTCTGAAACAGCAAGTCCCACCGGGAATGAATCTGCTTTTATGGTAGCTACAACCTTCATGGTTCTGTAATCGGTCACAGAAATTTTACTTTCATTATTGATGGCCGCGTAAATGAAATTCCCATCCGGCGAAACATCAATGGTTCTGACCCCGACACCGACAAATGCATCTTTCCATGCAGAATAAGTCGACTTTTTTTTCACCATAAAAGCAATCAGTGAATCCACGGGTGCCTTTTGTACAAAGCCTGGTTTGGTGCAGGAAACCAACAGGTCGTTCTTGAAAATAGTCAAATGCCTTACGTTGGATTTCATTCCCCACAAAGTACCCATATAGCTCATTTTCTCCATGTCGAAAAAGGCAATTCCGCCACCGCCCATGCGGCCTACAAGCAAATATTTACTATCCGGTGAAAACACTGTACCCCGCAAACAAAAGCCACATTCCGAATCACGGTTAACCGGGGTGTTCCCTGTTCCTTCCAGCGATAATTTATAATCAACTACAAAATGTTTTACGTAGTGAAAATCATTTGGATTGGATGATGAAATATCAATTAGTCCAATGGTGTTATCGCCCCAATGCGTAACAGCCAAATATTTACCGTCGGGCGATGCTGCAACCATTTTAGGCAATGGACCGGTTGGCATCACCCTGATAATGGAATCGCAATCCGTATCGATAATAGCGACAGCAGATGGTTGTATTGCATTCTGATCGAACGATCTGCGATAATATGTTACCCATAAATATTTTTTATCGTGTGTAAAGCATGATTCAACTGGTTTGCCGCTGAAAGAATTCACCTCGCCCTTGTAAGAAAATGAATACCCAAGTACCGTGTTTTCGTGGAACAGCGCAGAATCTTTTTTAGTAAAGCTGTGTGGGATGACTTTCAGCATTTTTAGCGAATCAAGGCTGAATACAAGCGTTTCACAACCTTCAAGACTATGGATGTAGAATTTGTTTTTTGAATCAAGGATATTGACTGATTTAGGACTATCGATGTGTTTGTTTACGAAATCGCTGTCGGAAACAGGTGTGTCGTTATAGTTTTGTATTCGTGCTATCAGACTGAGTTTTACAGGGGCATTTGCGGGTTCCGATGATTTTCCGATTGGAATTTGCATGACCGGTTGTGCATCGCAGAATGCAATAGCCGCAATCAGTATTGCAACAAAAACAAACAATTTCATTTTTTCTTTCTTTTACTGATAACATCGGCGAGTCCGCCTGTTGAAGTCTCTCTGTACTTTTGCCCCATGTCGAGCCCTGTTTGTTTCATGGTTTGAACAATTTCGTCAAACGAAATACGATGTCTGCCATCAGACAGGATGGCAAAAGTAGAGGCGTCGAGCGCGCGTGCAGCGCCAAAGGCATTTCGCTCGATACATGGGATCTGTACCAGTCCCATCACCGGATCACAGGTAAGTCCAAGATGATGTTCCATGCCCATTTCTGCAGCATATTCCACTTCTGTAATGGTACCTCCGAATATCTGTGTTGCTGCAGCTGCAGCCATGGCACAGGCAGTACCTACTTCGCCCTGACATCCGACCATGGCTCCGCTTATACTGGCATTGTGTTTCACAAGATTTCCGACCAGCCCTGCAGTGGCAAGTGCGCGAATGATGCGCTGTTCAGAAGCATCGTTGTATTTATGCAGCAAATAAAGCACAGCCGGAACAATGCCGCATGAGCCACATGTCGGCGCGGTGACCACTCGTCCACCTCCGGCATTTTCTTCAGCAACGGCCAACGCGTACGTATAGACCAATCCGCGACGCATCACAGCTGGATTGAATCCTTGTGATTTTGCATAGTAGCTTGCCGCTTTACGGGCCAATTTCAATGGACCAGGCAAAACCCCTTCATGCTCAATTCCGCTCTGGACGGCGCTTTTCATCACAGTCCAAACTTCTGCAAGATAGTCAAGAACAGACTCACCTTCGCATTGCACGACGTATTCCCAGAGTTGAGTGCCATTGTCATCGCACCATTTCATTATGTCGTGCATGGTGTGAAGCGGATACAAATGGGTTTCCTTATCCTTTCCCGGATGTTCAGTTATCTGGCCTCCGCCAATGCTGAAAATTTTTAGTTTCTGTGTTATATTTCCACTCGAATCCAGTGCTTCGAAAATCATCCCGTTTGGATGTTCAGGCAATGATTCGTCTGAATGCCAGACAAACTGCACCTCGGAAGGATACATGATCCCGGCGATAGCAATGTCTGTAAGGTGGCCTTTCCCGGTCAGAGCAAGACTTCCGTATAAATGCACCCGATATTTTTCTGCACCTGGGGCAGACTTTAAAAATAATTCGGCAGCACGTGAGGGCCCCATTGTGTGGCTACTCGACGGTCCAAAGCCGATTCTAAATATTTCTCTGATGGACTCCATGTTTTATCTTACTCCATTGTTTCAAATTCGACAGATCTGAGATTGCCGGGAGCGAAAACTTCGGAAATCTGATTACACATTATTTCAGAATCGGCATGCATGACAATTTGAACCTGAAAGTGCATTTTCGTAAACTGCTTCTCAAAATCTTTTTCAATATTTATGGTCAAAATCCGCACCTGGTGCCTTTTTAGAATAGCTACAACATCTTCTTTCCGATTGTCAACTCCTGTATATTTTACTGTCACAACTTTATACAGACTTTCGCGAAAAACATTTTTCTCCAGAAAATCAATGAGAATAAGAACCAATAAAATTATGATGACGGCAATGAGTGCTGCAAAATAAAAGCCGGCGCCAATGGCCAGTCCGATTGCTGATGCTACCCAAATTGTTGTTGCTGTTGTCAGGCCCTTTACATTAACACCCATGCGAATAATGGCTCCGGCACCCAGAAAACCGATGCCTGAAACAACCTGCGCTGCAATGCGGCCCGGATCGTAATTCTTGTCAGCTCCAAAAACCTGGGGCATATAAATGGAAATAAGCATGACCAGCGTCGATCCGACAGCGATCAAAATGTGAGGGCGCAAACTGAGAACCTGCTTATGCCGGCCGCGCTCAATGCCGATTATGAGACCTGCTGCAAAACTAAGAAACAACCGGAGAATAACATCCCAGGTGTCGATCTGCGGGTTCATTTCCTGAAGAAAAAGATTGTCCATAGTTCAGTATAATTTGCAAACCTAATGAATTTGGTTGAAATGAATTTCAATTGTATCCCCTTCATTCTACTAAAAAAAATTCCGGCCCATTAGGACCGGAATTTTTTATGAATTTTAAAAGGACTTTACTGAATAACAACAGAGCTAATCTGCAGGCCGAGTTCGGACACGATCTGCAATGAATAAACACCTGCTGACATCTGCGTTACAGGAATCGTCAGAATATTGCCGGCAGTTGTATTTTTTACTGACTGCGAGCTTACCAGGCGACCGGTAGCATCGTAAAGATTGATCACCAGATTGTTGTATTCCGAAGCAAATGCAATGTTAATGCTTTCGCTGGCAGGATTGGGGTATACATTACCAATCAGAAGTTCAGAAGTTTCAATTCCTGAGCAATCTTCAACAGTAATTACGATATCATTGCTGCCAGTGCAGGTGAAAGAATTCGTCACTGTTGCCGTTATCGTATGGTTACCTACTCCAAGTACAGAACCATCAGCGGTGAATGTCTGCGTTGCAGCTCCACCGGTCCAGGAATAGCTTGAGAAGCCAGCGCCGGCATCGAGTATCGTTGATTCATCGTTGCAAATAGTTTGGTCTGGTCCAAGGTCAACAACAGGCAAAGCCGCAGTCGTAACGGCCAATGTCTGAACGGTTCCTGTACCGCATGCATTCGAAGGGGTAACAGTGATGTTTCCGGTCTGCGATCCAACCGTTGTTGTTACACTGCTTGTATTACCACCTGCAGTCTGGCTCCATCCCGTGGGGAAGCCCCATGTGTAGGTAACTCCAGCAACATTTGTAACAGAATAAACCTGTGAAGCGCCAATACATGGATTAACGGCTCCTGAAATAGCTGTAGGCTGAGCAGGTATGGTTGAAACAATGACAGAAAGACCACCTGCAGTACCCACTCCACATGAGTTGGATGGAATAACCGAAGCATTACCGGTTTGTGTTCCCGTAGTGACGGTAATTGAAGAAGTTCCCTGTCCTGCAGTAATAGTCCAGTCACCTGGAACACTCCAGTTATAGGTTTCACCAGCAACAGCGGTGACAGAATATGATACAGAAGTTCCCTGACATGGGGCAGCAGGACCGGTAACAACCGGCTGTGCGGGAACAACTGATGGTGTGAGAGCCAGCGTTTGCGGAGTTCCATTTCCACAAGTATTGGAAGGTGTTACGGTAACATTTCCAGCTGTTGATGAAGCAGTCACAGTTACACTATTTGTGTTCTGACCTGCTGTAATTACCCAACCTGCCGGGAATGCCCAGGTGTAGGTAACACTGGCTTCATTTATTACAGAGTATATCTGAGAAGTGCCGTCACAAGGACTAGCTACCCCTGTGATTACCGAAGGCTGAGCTACAATTGGCTCGGGGGTAACGCCCAATGTCTGAGCTGTTCCATTTCCGCATCCGGTCGATGGGGTAACCGTAGCAGTGCCGGCCGTTGCTGATGGAGTAACAGTTACAGAGCTTGTTCCTTGTCCAGCTGTTATTAACCAACCAGCAGGGAAAGCCCAGGTGTAGGTAACACCAGGCACAGTGGTAACTAAATACGTTTGCGAATTCTGGCAAGGTGTATTATCACCGGTAATGGCCGAAGGTTGCGAAGGAAGAACTGAAGAAGTGACAGTTATTGTTTGTGGCGTACCGTTTCCACAAGAATTGGACGGTGTTACTTGTACTGTGCCACTTAAAGCGCCAACAGTGACCGTTAATGAATTGGTGCCCTGGCCGGCTGTGATAGCCCAGTCTGCGGGCGTTGTCCATGTATATACTACTCCAGCAACTGGAGTCACTGAATAATACTCAGTTGTAGTCTGGCATGGTCCAATCTGTCCGGTAATAACTGAAGGCTGAGCCGGGACAGAAGTGATTACAATATCGACTGTATTGGCTGTTCCAATAATTGAAGGAGTTGAAGCCACTACACGGATTCGGTATGCTGAACCCGCTGTTGTCCCCAATGGAATGGTAGCACTAATAGTTCCTGAAGTGGTACTGGTTAATGTACCTATACTAACGGGGCTTGCGAAGCTACCCCCAGCATCTGAAAGCTGTGCAGTGAAAACATTTCCGGCTGTAAATGATCCTGTAATGGTAAACGGGACACTCACAGCAGCACCTGCACACAAAGGACTGCCTGCAATGGTTCCTGTTGCAATAGTTCCTGCAGCAACACCCGTTACATTAATGTCATCTATGGCAATGCCGTAGCCATAATTTTCGGTTGCTTCAAATGCTATATAATAATCCGAAGATAAGTTGGGCAAAGGGATAGTGGCTTGAGTCCAGACTGAAATGTTGGTATTGTATGTATTCAATAAAGTCCAGGTACCACCTAATGAAGTCTTATAATACACTTTCAGCTCATCCTGATCTGGGCTCCATAATTTATTCACATACCAAAAGGTCAATGTTGATGAGGAAAAACCAGATAAATCAATCTGAGGCGTAATGAGTTTTGTTATGTTATCAGTTCCGTAAGCTCCTTCATAGAAAGTTGCGTCAAAGGAGCCGCCATGAGCTGTTGCGGTATTCCCACTGCCGTTTCCGGCCATGTATTGCCAACTTAAAGCGCCTGTAACAAAAGCCTCGGTCCAGCACGTGGGGATAGTACCACCCTCAAAACCTTCAGTCCAGGGGAAAGTGTTGATAACCCCATTCGATAAAGTAAAAGTGCTTGTCGCAGTATCGTTTGCAACATTAGCATCGGTGCCACCGTTTGGTGCAGAAGTCCATGCCTTGATTGTATGTGCGCCGTAGGTTGAAGTGACCGTTGGGAATGTAATGTTTGTGGAAATATTTGTTGCCAAAGTACCAGTCCATGGTTGAGATACAGGAGTTCCTCCATCGATTTGGTAATAAATGGTGGCCCCTATCAAGGTTGTGGAACCGGCATTGCGCAATGTAACTGATGGGGTTATTGATGTTGTCCCGCATGAGGACCCCGTAGGCGAAACAATTGCTGAAACCTGCGCGTCGAGCGCGAAAGCAGGTGTATTGGGATTGTATCCATCCAACGTAATAGGTGCGGTACCCATAGGATCGAGCCAGTTGCTAAGACGTGTAGCGCTTGTTCCGCCACCAGTCCAAGAAACGCTTAAACGTCCATACCAGTCGCTGGTTGTATTTCCGCAGGCCGCATAACCGCCATGCAGCTGTCCGACGATTCGATGATTGGAATCAAATAACGGAGATCCCGATGATCCGCCTTCTGTGGTAGTTCCATCAGCCCATGAGGTTACCCTGAAATGGGAACCATCTCCCGGGATGGGGGTTTGAAGGTAAGTAGTCGTGGTCAATGCAATTGTTGTCCATGATATTTTTTTAATGTCGGCACTCGGATGATGAATGCCAAAAGAAGTTCCAGAAATACTTGCATCGGTAGCGCGGTTCCAGCCGGCATAAAACACGTCGTATGAAGCCGGAGGTACTGAATTCATCTGCACCAGACAGAAATCGCTGGCTGCATTTCTGGCTTTCAAAACCGAACCGGATACCTGATCATAAGCAGGAGAAGTTCCGGGGTTAGAACAAGTTGCACTTTGCCAGTTGAAATAAAACACCCAGCTGGTCGGGTCGGAGTAGCAATGGTCTGCAGTAAGAATATAAGGAGTTCCGTCGTTGGCTGTATTGTTTACCAGCGAACCGGTACAAAAACCGGAACCACCGGAAACCAGCATACATACAGAGTTTATTTCATTCTCCCAGCCAACACCACCTGGACAAGCTACATTCACATTGCATGTTCCAGATGAACCAAATGATTTGGTAAAATCCTTTATACCCCTGTATCCGTGAGTAACCCGATAGAGGTGCACTTCGCCGGGAAATGCAACTGTCGCAGGCTCGAAATACTCGACTGTGATTAAATCACCTTTAACAAGAGCTGTGGCAAATATGCCGTCTGCCTGATTGTTTTGAGCGGTAAATGAACCTAAAACCTCTTGCTGATCGCTGCTATAAACAAAAAGTTCAGCTCCGGCAGGAAGATTATAATGGTCGAAAGTCAGGTTGATTGACACCGCTTCCGGCGAATAGATTGAAACACGGTAAATTTTATCGCCGTTTGGCATTTGTATCATGTTGCCATCGGATTTCACATCAATGTCAACGTACATGTTTTCGCCAAAACGCCATGGGCGTTCCTTTAGCGGGTCATTAACGGCATCATCGGCTCTCAGGGAGTCCACATTAACTTCGATCATCTGAAAGACCGGAACAGTGGCATTCGCTTTGATTTCCTGTTTCAGATCGAAAGATCTGGGCGAGCCGCCATGGCTGATTTGTGCATATACGGGGAAAGCCCATATAATAATCAACAGAATTGAAAAAAGTGTAATTCTATTTTTCATATTTGGTGGTTTTTTTCGGTGGCTAAAATACAAATTTTTAAACATGCAACCACGGAATTAAAAATGAAATGCAAAATCATTTTTTCCGGAGTTTTACCCAGAATTAAAGTCGAAAACATTTCCCGGATTAGGAATAATTTGCATCTTTGTAAAAAAATCCCCCCTTTCATGACTCAGCAACATTCATCAAAAAGTCAGGTATTCGCACTTGTAATAGTCGGAGTGCTTTTCTTTATTTTTGGGTTCGTAACCTGGCTCAACGGCACATTAATCCCATTTTTAAAAATTGCATGCGAGCTTACAACTCAACAGGCATTTTTCGTAGCAACTGCATTTTATTTCGCCTATTTCGTAATGGCCATTCCCGTTTCATTTGTTCTGAAATATACCGGCTTTGTCAACTCAATGTCGATGGGCCTCATTGTAATGATGCTCGGCAGTCTGCTTTTTATTCCTGCAGCATATTCCAGAGAATACTGGGTGTTTCTGGTTGCCCTTTTCATTCAGGGGACAGGGCTCACATTGCTGCAGACCGCTGTCAATCCGTATGTAGCATTACTTGGGCCGGTTGAGAGTGCTGCGAAGCGCATCAGTATAATGGGAGTGGCAAACAAACTTGCAGGTGCTTTCAGCGGTATAATTCTGGGTTCAATTCTCCTCGCCAAATCGGACAGTGAAATAAAAACCGACCTTTCATTTCTTGATGCGGCTCAGAAAGCCCTCTATCTGGATGATCTTTCTCAAAAAGTAGTTGGACCTTATCTTTTGATGGCTGGCGTATTGCTCTTGCTGGCTATGATGGTTCGTTTTGCACGCCTTCCCGAAATTTCCAGCGACGAGCCGGCTGCACGGTTTTCGGCTAAAGGAATTCCAACGTATGCGTGGTTAGGGGTTGTGGCCCTCTTTTTCTATGTCGGTGCGGAGGTTGTTGTTGGTGACAGCGTAATCCTATATGGCCGCTACCTCAATCCTGATCCATCGTTTATCAATATTTTCGGTTTCGATATCAATATTTTGAATCCGAGCTACTTTACCTCATATGTGATGGCCGGAATGATTATCGGGTATTTCATAGGGATTGCATTGATTCCTAAAGTGATTAGTCAACAAAAAGCATTGCAACTTTTTTCAATAAGTGCGTTAATTTTCACCACCTGCGCTTTGCTGAGTAATGGCATTGCATCGTTATTTTTCATTGCACTCCTGGGAGTTTCAAATTCTGTAATGTGGCCCGCAATCTGGCCTCTGGCGATTGAAAAAACCGGCAACAAAATGCCCATCATTTCAGCCCTTCTTATTATGGGAATCATTGGCGGAGCCATAATGAGTCCGGTGTTTGGCTGGCTTGCCGATCTCTGGAATATGCACCAGGCATACGTGCTTCTGATTCCCTGCTATTTCTTCGTGCTTTTCTTTGCTACAAAAGGTCATAAAATCAACAAACAATAACTATGGAAAATCAAACTCCTTACGACTCACCCTTTCTGAAGCCCGAAGCCCCCAATGCATCATCAGCTCAGCTTATGGGAATTCTCTCAATTGTGTTTACTTTCTTTTTTACAATCGCCGGACTGGTTCTCGGTATTGTGGCCATTGTTCAGGCCCGTAAAGCGGAAGAAGCTTTCAATGCCAATCCCGGCATGTTCAACCCCTATTCGTTAAACAAAGCGAAAACCGGGAAAACATGCGGCATTATTGGAGTTGTGCTGAGTGGCCTCATTATTATCGCGGCCATCATTCTTGTTGTTGTACTCATTTCTGTTTTTGCAAACTACGGAACGCATCGCTGTTACTAAGTCATGATTAAAATTCTTGACATTGAACAGATCCGCGAAGCAGACCAGTACACCATTAAAAATGAACCGGTAACTTCAGATGCACTGATGGAGCGCGCTGCCGGATTATGTTTCGAGTGGATCAGAGGTGCTCTGCCTGACACAAAGCAGACTTTTACCGTATTTGCCGGTCCCGGAAACAATGGCGGTGACGGGCTTGTAATCGCGCGCATGCTCCACGACAGTGGCTATTCGGTTGATGTTTTTCTTGTTCCGTTTTCAGACAAGCTCAGCCCTGATTGCAAGCGGAATCTGGATAGATTCAAAAAGAAACGGAAAGTAAATATTATTGAGAAAGCCGACGAGTTTCCTTCGCTTTCTGAAGACTGTATAATTATCGATGCATTGCTGGGATCAGGGATCAGTCGCGCGCCGGAAGGGCTTGTTCAAAGTGTCATTGAAAAAATAGACGCTGCTAAAAACACGGTAATTGCCATTGATCTACCTTCGGGACTACTGGCCGATGATAGTTCACTCAGTCATTCGAAAAAAATTATCAAAGCCGACATTACTCTTACCATTGGTGCGCCAAAGCTTGCGCTGTTAATGCCTGAAAACGGCATTTACTGCGGCGAATGGCATCTTGTTCCCATAGGCCTGCATGAAGATTTTCTGAATAACTCGAAGGCAAAACATTTCTATCTTTGCCCTGAAGATTTCGAAGGAACCATTCCTGCAAGAAAAACTTTTTCGCATAAAGGGACTTATGGTCACGCTTTGATTATGGCTGGCAGCAAAGGAAAAACCGGTGCGGCTGTACTGGCTGTACGCGCATGTCTTCGCTCTGGGTGCGGATTAACAACAATTCATTGTCCGTCGGATTCACTCAACATCCTTCAGATCGCGGCTCCGGAAGCCATGTCTTCTATTGATAAAAACCCGGAGTGCCTATCAGAAATTCCGGATCTTTCACCATTTTCATCAATTGCTTTCGGCCCTGGATGCGGTCAGGAAAAAGCGACTGCTGCTGCGCTGAAAATGCTCATTCAGGAATCTAAAGTGCCGCTTGTCGTAGATGCCGACGGATTGAACATACTTGCAGCCAATAAAACCTGGTTGGCATTTTTACCTGAAAACACAATACTGACGCCCCATCCGGGTGAATTCGGACGACTATTCGGAGAAAGTAAAAATGATTTCGAGCGATTGCAGAAAGCCATTGATATGGCAGTAAAATTCAAAAGTGTGATTGTTCTGAAAGGTGCATTCACAGCCATAATTTCATCGAAAGGGCAGGCATTTTTCAATTGCACGGGTAACCCAGGCATGGCCAAAGGAGGTTCGGGTGATGTGCTAACGGGATTGATAGGAGGTTTGCTTGCACGTGGAATCCCTGCACTGCAGGCGGCTTTAACAGGGGTTTACCTTCATGGGCTGGCCGGTGATTTTGCAGCCAAAGATCTTACACAGGAAGCCATGCATGCCGGAGACCTGATAGAATATTTGCATCAGGCATGGGCGCAGATTGCCTAAGATTTGGTCTAAGAAACGGTTAAATTTCTGGGAATACAGGCGTTTTTGGAAAATCCGATGTACCTTTACTGACCAATTAAAATAAATCAAAATGAAAAAACTACTTTTAATCACAGGGCTTGCTCTCGCTCTCGCATCATGCGGTGGCAAAAGCGACAAAGCTATGACTCCGGAGGAAGAAACCCAGTTTGCAACAGAAGAAGTAAAAGCCATTGATTCATCAGTGACTACTGTTGTAGACAGTGTTAGTGCCAAAGAGGCCAAGGTAAATGAATTACTCAAAGGAATTTAAAAAAGGAAACCATGAAAAAACTATTTTCATTCATGCTTGCCGTTGCATTTGCAACCATTTCAATCGCTGTAATGGCGCAGGGAAACGGTAAAGGCCAAGGCAATGGCCAGGATAAGAAAAACACCAATACTCAGCAAGTGAGCCACGGAAACCAGCAGCAGCAGGGTCAGGGCGACAAGCAGGGCAACTCAGAGAGCGTAAACCAGAACGAGAAAGGCAATCCTGATCGCGGTAATGTTGACAAAGGCAAGCCTGAGGATAAAAACAAGCCTGAAAAAGCTGAAAAACCAGACGCAGTAAAAGAAAATCCAGGTCAGGGTAACGGACACGCGTATGGTCGCAACAAAGGTGAAATGACCGGACGTGAATTCGGACAGATGCGTTCGGAAGAAGCAAAAAATAAGGTGAAGACAAAACTTGACGAGTCGGAAAAAGTGATAACCGAACAGCAGAGCCGCGTTGATGTTATGCATCAGAATGTTGATCAGGCACGTAAAAACAACGAGCAGAAACTCAGCGAAGGTAAAATTACACGCAAAGAATACGATGCAAACAATGCACGCATTGACGAAGCTGAGCAAATCACCATCGAAGCCGAACAACAGGTGAAAGAAGAACAGACCCGCATCAACAATGCTAAAGAAGACCTGAATAAGCCGGTATCTAACGAAAAAACTGAAACCGAAACCAACACTTCAGCTCCAAAGCGCAATTAATATTGCATTAGCGAATATTCAGAACCCTGGCTGCGGCCGGGGTTTTTTGTTATAGCTCCGCTATGCGAAGCATATGCTTCACATAGCTTGCCTATTCGCAACAAAACGCGACCGCTCGTGGAAATTGTGCCCGCCTGACACTTTGATGGCTCAAAAAAAACTATTTTTGCATCGTTCCTGAAACGACATTTCATCACCCTCATATAATCCAATGAACTACGGACATTTTTCTGACGACGGTAAAGAATATATCATCACGCGGATGGACACTCCCAGCCCGTGGATTAATTACCTGAATAACGGGCGTTATTTTACCAGCATTTCGAACAACGGCGGCGGAATGAGCTACTTCAAAAGCCCGCTACACGGCCGCGTGACCCGCTATCGCATAAATGAAGTGCCGCACGACCGCCCCGGAAAATATATCTACATTCGTGATAACGACAGCGGCGAAATCTGGAGCCTAACCTGGCAGCCGGTGAGCAAACATCTTGAGTGTTACAGACTGGCGCATGGGTTTGGTTATACGCGATCCGAAGCGTTGGTAAATGACATTGAATCTTCGGTTTTATTTTTCGTTCCACTTGAAGATGATCAGGAAATCTGGAAAACCATTTTAAAAAATACCTCGGACAAACCGCGCAATCTTTCGGTATATGGCTATTGTGAGCTGGCGCTGGGACACGCTTTGGTCGATTTAATCAATCAATGCGACGATCAGCATTTCAACCGCTCCTATTTCGATAAAAAGCTGAATTCTATTTTCTCTACAAAAACCTACTGGGTCACACAATCAAAAGGCACGCAGCAACAGGAAAATAAAGAATGGGATCAGCACACGTTTTTCACGGTAAATCACCCGGCAGCAAGTTATGAAACAGTACGAGAACGCTTTATCGGATTGTATCGCAATGAAAATAATCCAGTTGCGCTTGAACAAGAAAATTTGTCGTGTCGCGATACCGATTTCGGAAACATAGTAAACGCATTAAAAGTAGATATCACGCTCCAGCCGGGCGAATCAAAAGATCTCATTTTTACTTTGGGTGTAATTGAAAAAACAAAATTCGAAGAACATAAAAAGCAACGTTCCGAACAATATCACGATGTTTCGGCTGTTGATGATGCTTTTGAACAACTCAACGAATCGTGGAAAAGATATTTCGAACACACGTCGGCCGAAACGCCCGATAAAAATCTGAATGTTTTTCTGAAATACTGGATGCCTTATCAGGCCATTACTGCGTTTAACGTAGGTCGTGTGGCCAGTTTCTACTATTGGGGGATCGGACGAGGATTCGGTTTTCGCGACACAGCGCAGGATACCATTGCTGTTACAATTTCAGATGCAGAAAAAGCAAAAGAACGCATATTGCTTCTCACGCGCCAGATGCGGACTGACGGGAAAGTCTATCATCATTTTCACGGCGACGGTGATGGAGAATTTACGCAGCATTGCGATGATCCCCTCTGGTACATGCTTGCCGTGACAGAATACCTCAAAGAAACAGGTGACTTTACTATTCTTGAAAATGTGCAGCCCTTTATTGATGAGGAAAAAGAAGGTATTGTGCTCGATCATATGTTTGCTGTTGTACACTACGCAAAAAATAATCTCGGCGCTCATGGCCTGCCCATTTTCGGTCGCGGAGACTGGAACGATACACTCGATTACATTGGAGGAGACGAAGGCGGAGAAAGCGTTTGGGGCGGCATGTTTTACGCTGCCATGCTGAAATTATTCATGGACTTACTTGAACATATCAGGATGACCAAAGAGCGCGAAGAAGTTTCGTTTGTCCGCAAAAAACTGATGGCTGCCATCGAAGAACATTGCTGGGACGGCGAATGGTACATTCGTGCCTTTGGCGGAAAAGGCAATAAAGTCGGCTCGAAGGAAAATACCTACGGAAAAATATTTCTCAATACTCAGATATGGCCGGTGCTGGCCGGATTCAAAAATCACAACCGACTCATCATGGCCATGGACAGTGTAAAGAAACACCTCGATTCGCCCGAGGGACCAAAAAAATGCACCCCGGCCTGGAAAGAAATCGATCCAAACATCGGGTTGGTAACGCGTTGCGTGTGGGGTAAAAAAGAAAATGGCGCCGTCTTTTGTCACCCGACATCGTGGGTGATTCAGGCTGAAACCATGTTGCAGCGTGGCAATCAGGCATATGAATATTTAAAGAAAATGTTGCCGGATCGCATCGACAGCGATATTTTTGTTGCTGAACCCTATGTGTTTTCACAATACATCACCAGCAACGAACACTCCGAGCCCGGCCGAGCAAGCCACTCCTGGCAAACCGGCTCCGCAGCATGGATGTTCCGTGTGAGTTTTGATTATGTACTTGGCATTCGACCAACATACAAAGGGCTTTTAATTGATCCGGTTATTCCTTCGCACTGGGACACATTTTCAGCAAGCAGGAAATATCGCGGAACAAAATACAACATCATTGTCGAGAATCCGCAGCATGTTGAAAAAGGGGTGAAGGAAATTTTTGTTGATGGCAAACGCATAGATGAAAACGTGCTTCCAGTCAGCAAAAGCGAGATTTGTACGGTAAAAGTAATTATGGGATAATATGAAAAGATATTCTCAGAATCCGATTCTCACACGAAATGACATTCCGGATATTCATCCGCAGCTGGTTGATGCTACGTCCGTTTTCAATCCCGGAGCAATTTTATTTGAGGACAAGTACCTGCTCATGCTCCGCGCCCAGAGCCGCTCGCGTGAAACCTTTATGGTAATGGCCGAAAGTAATGACGGAATTCATTTCAGTGTTGAAAATAAAATTGTCCATTTCAAAGGCATCGAAACCGTCAATGAAAAAATTTATCACATCTACGATGCGCGCATTTCAAACATCGATGGACAATACTACATCATGTTTGCGATGGACATGGACAATGGCTGCCAGCTTGGTCTTGGTACAACCAAAGATTTTAAAGAGTTTGACTTTCTTGGAATCGCTTCAAACGAAGACATCCGCAACGGCGTATTATTTCCTGAAAAAATAAATGGGAAATTCATGCGCATGGATCGTCCGAACAAAGCGCGCCACAGCAACGGAACAACATCTGGAAGCACAATCTGGCTGTCACAATCTGACGACCTTTTAAACTGGGAACCCGTTGCAACGCTGATTGAAGGCCGCTTTCATTACTGGGACGAATTCATTGGCTCAGGCCCACCGCCGGTGAAAACGCGTCAGGGTTGGCTACATATATATCATGGTGTAGCCGGACATTTTGGAAGTTCCAATATTTATCAGGCCGGCGTGATGCTGCTAGATTTGCAGGATCCTTCAAAAGTGCTGTCACGCAGCTGGTGCAATATTCTGGAACCGCGCGAAATGTATGAACTCACAGGACAAGTACCAAATGTAGTGTTCCCGAGCGGCATGATTGTAAAGGAATTTGATGCTGAAGGATTTGCAAAACCTGAAAGCGAAGTGTATGTATATTATGGTGCAGCCGATACATCAGTCGGGCTTGCCAACACATCAATCAATGAATTACTTGAACTGACGAAGCAATAATCGTGTATGAATTTATCAACTTTTGACTGGTCAATTGTACTTGTTTTTCTGGCATTGATGATTGCAATGGTGCTGTTCAGCAAGAATCTTGTGAAAAGCGTTTCGGATTTCCTTGCAACAGGTCGCACTGGTGGGCGCTACATTATTTCAATGTTTCACGGAACAGCTGCTTTGGGCGCCATTACTGTAATTGGTGCGCTTGAACAGAATTACAGCGCAGGATTCAATTCGCGCTGGTGGGAAATGCCGACTGCTGTAATCCTTGTTGCAATCAGCGTTACAGGATGGGTAGTCTATCGCTTCCGTCGAACCAAAGCATTGACCATGGCGCAATTTTTCGAAATGCGCTACAGTCGCTCGTTTCGTGTGTTTTCCGGATTTCTTGCATTTCTTTCCGGCGTATTCAATATGGTAATTTTCCCATCCGTGAGTGCACGCTTTTTCATCTATTTCTGCGGCATTCCGGAGATTGGTGAAGTATTCGGAATTTCACTTACATTCATTGCCGTTACCGGTGCGATGGTTCTAATTCCCCTCTATTTCATATTTACAGGCGGTCACATCGCGGTCATGTTTACTGATTTTATTCAGGGCGTTTTTGTAAACATTGTTTTTGTGGTTGTCGTAATCCTGCTGCTGGTGCAGGTTGACTGGTCACAGATTTCGGATGCAGTCACTGCGGCACCTCCGGGACAGTCGCTCATCAATCCGTTCGATGCGGACAAAGTACAGGATTTCAATCCCTGGTATTTTTTCATCGGTATGTTCGGATTGATTTATACCAAGCTGTCGTGGCAGGGAAATTCATCGTTCAACATTGCAGCAAAAAGCGCACACGAAGCGCGAATGGCTGATGTACTCACCAACTGGCGACTTGTACCGCAATGGGGATTGTTTCTGGTTTTTGTACCTGTGGTTGCTTATACTTTATTTCATCACGGCGACTTCAACAGTGTTGCAGCTTCCATCAACAATACACTTTCGAGTGTCGGTACTGTAGCCGAACAAAGCCAGCTTCGCGTTCCGATGGCGCTGAATTATTTGTTGCCCGTTGGGCTGAAAGGCGCATTTGTAGCCATTATGCTGGCTGCAGCCGTTACATGTCACAACACATACATGCACTCGTGGGGAAGCATTTTTATTCAGGATTGCATCATGCCGCTGCGCAAAAAACCATTCGAGCCAAAACAGCATTTGAAGTATTTAAAGCTGTCTATTTTAGGCGTTGGCATTGCAATTTTCTTTCTGAGTATTTTATTTCAGCAGCCCGATAAAGTATTTTTATTTTTGAATGTATCAGGCGCTATTTTCGTGGGCGGATCAGGTGCTGTAATCATTGGCGGACTATACTGGAAACGCGGTACAACAGCAGCTGCCTGGGCCGCTATGATCACTGGTGCACTTACTGCGTCGGCAAATATTATGCTGAAAGCGGTTGTTGAAGGTTACCCGATCAACGGCCAGTGGGGCTGGTTTATGGCCATGATAGCGGCTTCGGTGGTATACACACTTGTATCGCTTCTTACGCCAAAACCAAAAGTGGACATGGATAAACTGCTGCACCGAGGCGCTTTTTCCGATCATGCAGATTCAAAATCCAGAAATGAGCAACCTGCCAAAGGCTGGAAAGTATTGGCCTGGACTAAAGAATTTACACGCGGCGATAAAATCATCTATGCCGTCACTATTGGCTGGACACTGCTCTGGGTGCTGGTTTTCGTTGTAGGCACGTTATACAATTTTATTGTTCAGCCCATCGAAAATAGCCAGTGGCTTCAGTTCTGGAAAATCTATACGTACATTTTCCTTGGAGTATCAATCATCGTGACCATCTGGTTTACCATCGGCGGAATAAAAAATCTGCGAGAAATGATTGCGGCGCTGCGCAGCAATTTGCGCGATCATAGTGATGACGGATTTGTGAAAAGAGAGGAATAATGTCTTATCCTGCTGCCTCCTTCGATACGTCCGCCTCGAGGCGGACACTCAGGATGACAGCAGTGTTCAGAGTGAGAATCGCATAAAAAAAACAGGAAAATATATGAACAGAATATTCTTCAATCTTGTCATACTCATCGCAGGGATCCTGCTTTCCTGCAGCAAAATCAATGAAACAAAAGACATGAAACCACTCCAGGATGATCTGAAGCCGCTGATGCAGGAACCAAAAAGTTATGTTTGCTATCGCACCAGTGAACCCGTAAACATAGACGGAATGCCGGCTGAACAAGCATGGAGCAAAGCGGAATGGACGGATTTATTTATCGATATCGAAGGTGACCTGAAATCAAAACCTGCACAGAACACGCAGGTAAAAATGCTCTGGGACAATGATTATCTCTACATTCTGGCAGAACTTGAAGAAGAAAATATCTGGGCTTATCTGGATAAACACGATGAAGTGGTTTACTTCGACAACGATTTCGAAATATTTATTGATCCCGACAACGATGCAAAAAATTATTTCGAATACGAAGTAAACGCAAAAGGAACGGTCTTCGATCTGTTTCTTCCCCACCCGTATCGTCATTCTTCATACGCGCTCCACAACTGGGATTTCAAAGGAATTAAACAAGCAATAAAAATTGATGGAACGCTGAATGACGGATCAGACAAGGATTTGAAATGGACCATAGAACTCGCTATTCCCTTCACCGATTTGTCTTTCGGCCTTGACAGCGGGAAACCAAATGTCGATAAACCCTGGCGCATAAATTTTTCGCGCGTTGAATGGGACGTGAAATGGGAGAACGGGAAATATATAAAACTCACAAACTCCGATGGGAAGCCGCTTCCGGAGCACAATTGGGTATGGTCGCCCGTGGGCGCCATCAGCATGCATATGCCCGAACGCTACGGATACCTGAAGTTTTCTGATAAAATAGCCGGCACAGAAAGAGAAACCTTTGTCCTTTCTGAAAACGAAAAGCTGAAAAACGTGCTCTGGGCTGTGTTTTACAGAGAGTCTGTTTATTTTGAAAAAAATAAATCATACACAGACAAACTTGGTAAACTTGGCAATGATATCAAATCACTATACGATAATAAAAAATACAACCTCCGAATTGCTGCTTCAAATAACACTTTCGAAGCCACATTGAAAAGCACCGATGGAAAAATGAGGATGTTTATAACGCAGGAAGGATCAGTGGTGGAGCCCAATTAAAGTTTCTTACAACTTTCAAATAAGAAACAAATCCGGGTCAGTGAGCCGCCCTAAAATCATCCGTGAATGACTACAATTCGCAGTGTACTCCGATCCTTTCCATCATCAACAGAAATAAAATAAACGCCATCCGGCATTACAGAAGTATCAACCGAAAACGTATTCACACCTGAATCAGCCGCAATGCTGCGCGAGTAAACAATATCGCCATAAGCATTGAAAATAACCGCATTGCAGTTTCCGGCTTGTTGAAGATTGAATTGAATCTGAGTGCTATTATTGGCTGGATTCGGAAAACTCTTCAATGAAAGATAGTCATCGCTGCTGATTGTTTCAATTCCAGTTACCACGTTCAGACAATATTCATTATTTGATAGATTACTGTCTGATATCAGATTGGATCTCACACAAAGTGTAAAGTCATTAGCCGGTACAGTCAGTTGCTGAATGAAAGAAAACTCGGTTGAATCGGAACAATACAGCGTGCCAGTCCAAAGATCATTGGCTATTGTAACTCCGTCAATCTGATAATTAATTGGAATGCTGTCAAGGGTTGATGTTCCGGTATTTTTAATCCGGGTTTTAATATTGACAAGAGCACCCGGCATACTGAGTCCTGCCGTATCAATAATCGCTGAAACACACACATCATCGCTGAAAGCAATAAATTCATCTGCCCCTAAAGCAGGCGTCGCCAAATTGCGGAGCTGGTGGTCAAAATCTCTTTCAACACCGGTGTATGCGCCCAGATTATTCAGCCATGCGTTTTGTATGTGCAAATCAGTTGTTGAAACAAAATCAGGATGCATTGTAAAGGAATGCTGATCGCGGCTGGTTGCTGTTTGCCAGGCTGCAAGCGTGGCAAAATTTGTATAATCTGAATATATCAGCACCGAACCAGTGGTGTACAGTATGTTATAATCCGAAGTAAAATTGTTAGAAGCCCGGTTGTGGTAAGCATAACCATCCCCATCATTAATGAAAACATTATTTCTCATGTCGGAATAATTACACGCTATGCAATAAAAAGCCGTTCCATTCGATGAATCAGGACTGCTAAACAATACTGTATTATGAAAAACATCGATGTAATACGAGTCATTAATAAAAATGCCACTGCTTGTAGCACCACCACCAATGGTAACGATATTGTTCACCACTTTCCCGCGTTTGGTCTGGCTCGCATCGCATGTAAACATATACAAAGCCCTGCTCAGTGGCTGCTCGAATTTGTTGTTTTCAACAACAGGGTAATAACAATGGCTCAGATCAGCACCAATACTTCCACCATACATACTTGTCGTAGAAAAAATATTATTACGGATAATTGCGCTGTCAAAATACTCCAAGTTGATTCCTGAAATATAATAATTGATAAAACGGTTGTTTTCAAAAATCCATCCCTGTTCCTTGTTGCTGCTGTTATTGGGCGCCAGAATAGAAAAACCACCATTTATAAAGCGGTTCCCATAAAAGTTGATGTTATGTTCTTTTGATGCTTCTCCGTCCAAAACCAGCACGGTCGTACTGGTATAGGTATGAGATGAAGGACCTTCAAAAATGACATTTTCAAATGAGTGATCACTTCCTCCACCAGTTAAAATCAGGCATGTAGAATAAGTTGTATCTAATGACTTTAATGTTAGGTTTTTGAAATCCACAAATCTGGATCCATTAAAGACAACAATGAAATTATCGGAACTACCAAAAGCGTCATGTTGAATTATGACGTCTTCTGGGTGACCGGTCATAGACTGGAATGTAATTCGGTTGTCATTATCAGCGCCATTGATCAGATAGTTGAAAACAAGTACGGTATCATAACTACCGGGTGCAACATTAAAAACCGTTGAATTCCGAATTCCACATTCTTTAAGAATGGCCAGCGGCTCGGCAAAGTAGCGGAAATTTGTACCACCGGTAGGTTGCAAGGAATCAATCGTGTATGTTCCCGATAAAACCTTATCGCATACTTTGTATGTTTTTTCAATGGTGTCATTATTCAAATCTTCATCCTGAAGATAATTCGGGTTGCGGACATACACCTTCAAAACATGATTTCCAGCGGTTGGAAAGATTATGTTGCCAATGGACAATTCAGGCGATAATGAGTCCGGCGCCAGATTTCCATACCACTGAAACGGAGGCTGAGCGACACCATCTACTTCCATGTGGATTTCGACTGTATGAATATTGTATAATCCCGCATTCCGAAAAACTACACTTACCGGCAATGAATCTCCTGCTACCTGATATGGAGAATACTGCGGCGTTGCAATACTGTGTAATGCCGCATCATTGTTTGCCCACGGCGAATGCATGGCCAGCTTTATGTTTGGGCGATTATAGTCCAGTGTACCATATGACACAGGGAAAAGGCTTGAATAATTCGAATTGCGCTTCGCCACAACCTGATACTTAGGTTCAGTCCTCGTGTACAGGAATTCAGGATAAGGAATAACTCCCGTGCCATGCAGGTTCTTCCAGAATATCAGTAAATTCTTGTTTCCGGAATAATAAAACGGAAGATCCAATACAACTTTACTCCACTGCAGGCCTTGCCAGACAACAGTTCCGTTCAGTACTTCAAACATCTGCGTTGAATCAGGGATAGCGGCTGATGTAAATACGGTGTCATCTGTTTCCATCATATATACCTTCTGGTTGTTCATCGTATGAACGATCGAGTTTCTGACCTGAAAAAAAATTGAATCAATTTCGCCGCTTCGGTTAATTTCATCTCTGGTAAAAAGGATTGAACTCCAGCTGTAGCCACTGATAGCCCCAACAGGACAGTTCATCTCGGCAGCACTATCCTGCCCGATAATAACATATTCAGGTGACTGAGCAAATCCGGAACAAGCAATCAGCAAAAAACAAATAATAAAAACAAACCTGATTTTCATGGTGTCTTTTATTCTTTAATTTTAAAAAATACGCTTTTGACAACTTTTCCAGAACCATCAATGTTCAATACATATGAACCATCTGTAAATGCACTAATATCAATACAATATGATGCATCGTGCCATCTTCCCTGTAAAACTTCCTTCCCAGCTTTATCGACAATACTGTAATGATCTGCATGAAATTCTGCCGGTGTTTTTATGCAGATTAAGTTTGTTGCCGGGTTTGGGAATATCAATATTTTATCTGAGCTGTTTTTGCCAAGTCCGGTATTATCAATGACCTCCAGTATTGCAGCCGATGTCGAATCAGTGCATTGATTCACCGTAATCAGACATCTGAAAAGTTGATTATTGTTTGTCATCGAAATATTCGACACTTTTAAGGAGTCGGTATGCACTCCAGTGTATTGTCCTGAGTTGCTCAAATTTACAAAACCGCTACCAATGTCGCTTTGCCACTGATAAGATGGCTGCAAACCGGATGTTTCGGCGTGGAAATATGCTGTATCTCCCGGATGCAGGATTTCGCTCAGCGGATTATGTGTAATATCAACATTGTACATTGTCAGGTTCAATGTTACAATAGAATCGCATCCGGCAGAATTTGTAATGGTACAGGTGGCTGTATTGTTGTCGGCAAAATAAGTGTTTCCATCAATCCATGTGAAACTTTCACAACCATCAACGGTATCAATGCCTGTACTTGGCAAACATGAAGTATACACTTTCGCCTGACCACTGAAACTGGCAATACCATCACTGTTTGCCAGCCCCGCCACAAAGGTTTCGCCCTGACCGCTAATACTTACCGAATAACCAAACGAATCATAGGCTAATCCACCGTCAATATCGGCACCCACCTGTATCCACGAACCACCGACATATTTATATACTCTCGCATGACCTGCATAAGCTCCCGAGCCATCGTTGTTATAAGCACCAACGACCAGTGTAAGCCCATCGGCACAAACATCAACAGAATATCCGAACTTGTCAGAATCGCCTTCTCCAGGAATATCGGTTCCTATCTGTGTCCACACACCACCGGAATACTGATAAACACAGACAATTCCGGAATTTGCCACTGTACCGTAATTGTATGGACAACCAACCGCCAGTATTGTACCGTCATAATTAAGACTTACTGAGGTTCCTGCTCCATATACATTTGCACCGGCATTAATGTTCCCTCCCATCTGAACCCAATCCGATCCATTGAACATGTACACACGTTCATACGCTGAATAAACGCCTTCGATGGCGCCTATTGCCACAATCGTTCCCGTGGAATCGAGATCAACAGAAGTTCCTAAATAAATCGAATAGTAATCGGAACCGGTAATGTCTGATCCTATCTGAGTCCAGGCACCAGAGATGTAACGGAAAATTTTTACTTCTCCAATGCCATGGAAAGATACTCCGTCATTATTTGGTGCACCTACGGCCAGCGTAAGCCCGTCGGCACTTAAACTCACAGAACTTCCAAACTGGTCGCCGGATGCTTCACCATCTATGTCTGCACCCATTTGAATCCAACTTCCACCATTATATTGATAAACCTTTACTTCTCCCGTTTCTGGGCCATGCGCTTCGTTATCCCTCGCACCTACAGCCACAATAGACCCATTATCATTAATGCTGACCGAGCATCCAAACTCATCCTCAGGTGCTTCGCCATTCAGGTATCCGCCTTTCTGCTGCCAGTTGCCGTTTTGAAATTCATATACACAAACATGCCCCCGTTCGTTGTCAAAGCTGTCATTATATGGCCCTCCCGCAGCGACCACCATTCCGTTACTACTTATTGCTACAGCTTTCCCCAAAGCAGCTTGGGCAAAAGCTCCGTTAATTGTCGTCCCCATTTGCGTCCACTGAACCTGAGCCTGTGAAATGCTGACTGCGGTGATAAATATCATACAGAAGCATAACACGCCGTAGATTGTTTTTAAGTTCATTGAAAACTATTTTTGAATAACACTAAACGATTTTCCTTTGCAGCCATAGACTCGGAAGAAATACAATCCTTCTTTGAGTCTATCCAGATTGATCTGGAAATATTCATTCGGGACTACGCCACTGATAACCACTATGCCCTTTTCATCCGTAACTGAATACAAAGTTCCGCAAAGGTTTGAAGGCACCTGGATTCTTAATTCATCCGAAGCAGGATTCGGATAAATTCTGATTGCTTTGTAGTCCGTGTTTTCAGAAATACCGACTCCACTTGCATTGAGTGCTGCAGCCAACGATGTGTCGCTGCATGTAAGCGAATGCACAATGCACCGAAAATTCTGATTATCATTGGCCATGCTGACATTTGAAACAATCAATGTATCGTTGAATGTGCCTGTATACTGGCCTCCTTCGGTCAAATCAATAAATCCAAAACCCAAATCGCCCTGCCATTGAAAAAACGCCGGCGATGCTAAAGTGGTCACAACAAACTGGGCCGCAGAGTCTATCGTCACATATTGATTTACAGGGTGCTGAATAATGTCGGCAGGATGAAGCGTCAGGTCCAGTGTTATCACTGAATCGCAACCAGCAGCTGTTGGAATGATGTACACCGCCGTATTATTACTGCTGGCATACGTATTTCCATCAATCCATGTAAATGGCTCACAAGAGAAATGCACATCCTCAACTGCAGAACTGTGGTTTAATGTCAGGTCAAGTGACACCAATGAATCGCATCCTGCAAGATTTGTAATCTGATAAACCGCAGTATTATTGCTTGCTGTATAGGTGATCCCATCAATCCATGTAAAGGAATCACAGTCTGAAACAATATCAGTAACATGATCCGATAAAATTTCGAGATTTAAAGTAATGACAGAATCACAGCCGGCAGCATTGGTCAGGAAAAATCTTGCCGTATCAGTATCTTCGAAGTAAGTGTTTCCATCAATCCATGAAAATGAATCACAGGATGAGTGATTATCCGTATAATCAGTGCTGTTTTTTACTGTCAGATTGAGTGTAACCAGAGAGTCGCACCCATGAGCCGTTGTAAGCATAAATGAAGGTGTTGAAGTGCTGGCATAATAATGTATACCATCAACCCAAATCAACGAATCACAGACCGTCTGGCTATCGACATTGGTCTCACTATTATTTATTGTGAGATTCAGAGTTATAACTGAATCACAACCTGCGGAATTAATCAGTGTCATCTGTGGTGCACTGGTACTTTGTGTGTACGTGACTCCATCAATCCATGTAAAAGAATCACAGGCAGACTGGACATCGGTAACCGAGTCTTTAAGAATTGTCAGATGAAGGGTCACCAGCGAATCACAGCCGGCAACATTAGTCAGCGTGAATTGCGGTGTAGATGTACTTTCTTTATATGTGAGGCCGTCAATCCACGTGATAGAATCGCATGCTGAACGGACGTCAGTTGATGAATTAGCGTTTATTCTCAGGTGCAGTGTTACAACCGAATCGCAGCCGGCTGCATTCTGCATGATATATATAGCGGTATCAATATCATCAAAATAAGTGATTCCGTTTATCCATGTATATGAAAAATTACAGGTATTTATTGTATCGGCGCCAAAAGACGTGTGACATTGATAAAAGGCTCGTACATGGCCGGCATCGGTAAACAGATTATCATTTGCGCGTGCACCGACAGCCACCAGCGATGCATCGTAATTCATTCCGACAGAAATTCCGGCCATATCACCATCTCCCTCTCCGCATATAGCACTACCCATCAATTCCCATACGCCCGAATTGAAATTATAAACTTTTGCATGACCAGCATTGGTTCCCAAAAAGTCATTATTGACTGCTCCGGCAATCAGAGAATTGCCATCATAACTTAATTTAATGGATTCACCAAAACGGTCTTGTGCGACATCTCCATACATCGGGTTTCCTTTCAGCTGCCACTGACTGGCCACATATTCATACACTTTTACCTGCCCGGCAGAAGTGCCGGCCACGCTGTTTCCAGGGCTTCCGACCGCCAGGACCAAACCCGAAGCATCAAGGCTGACACCATTACCAGCACCATTATTAGTTGTGTCACCATGTACCGGAATACCCATTTGTGTCCAATAGCCACCCGATTGATATTGAAAAACCTTGACCTGCCCCGAATTACTGCCCCATGGGTCGGCGTTTTTTGCACCGATGGCAACAATAGATCCATCGGCATTGATGCTAACTGAACACCCAAAAAAATCGTAGGCAGCTGAACCACAAAAAGTGCTGCCCAGTTGAGTCCATGAGGCTCCGATAAATCTGAAAACACGGGCATTACCTGTACTGGTTCCGTAAGTTGCATCATATTGCGATCCAACGATAAGGGTTAAGCCATCGGCACTCATCGAAATGGCATTGCCGCATAAGTCACCCGGAGAGTCGCCTGCAATTGAATTGCCTTTCTGCACCCAGGCACCGGAAATATTTTGATAAACATCCACTTTGCCGGAATTGGTGCCATTGATATCGCTGCCAGTAATGCCAACCGCTATAATAGTGCCATTTGCGTTTGTCGAAACCGCCCATCCAACATTATCGTTCGCAACGCTGCCAAAAATATCCTGACCGTGTTTCTGCCAGCTGGACCCGTTGTACTGATACACACTGACGCGCCCTCCGTTGAAGGCCAGTGCATCATTCAAATAAGCTCCCGAAATAAATGTTGTTCCATCGGCACTCATGCATAATGAAGCTCCAAACCATTCTTCGTTTCCTTCACCGGTCATTTCGTTGCCATACTGCATCCATTGAATTTGTGCAGACATGTGTAATGAGAAAAAAATGAGAACTACAATAAAAAATGAAATCTTCATTTTAAAAATGTTTGCATCAAATATACAATAATTTGAAAAAAATGTAGATTTGTATATTAAAAATGTAAATATGAAACCGCTCGTGCTGATTTTAGTGTTATCTGTTTGTTTTCTTTCGGAACAGCTGTCAGCCCAAACAGCAAATTATGTTACTATAGGAAACGGAACGACACAAACTTATGACCTACCGACAACTGCAACTTCTTATTACAGTTGGAGTGCCTGCATATACCAAGCAAGTGAGATCAATTATTCCGGTTGTATTGATTCGATTTATTATTATGTGGGCAGTAACAACAGCCCTAATGTACAGACCAACCAAAAAATCATGTTGGCTGAAATTCCGGACATTGTTTTTGCTGATACTTACAAGCCTGATACATCTCAAATGATTACGGTATTTGAAGGATCTCTGGCATTTTCAAGCCCCGGCTGGAAAAAAATTCCTTTATCGCATCATTTTTATTATTCCGGAAATGGAAGCCTTGTAGTTTATTACCAGAATAAGAAAGGCCCTTCATCAGCATCTTTTGTCAATTTCAGATACACAGCGGGCGCATCAAACCTTGCAAAAGAATTCAGCCATAGCATTTATTCCTATGTATTTCCAAATTCAAATGGGAGTTTCACAACCGAAAGGCCAAATATAAAATTAGCTTTTCAGCCAGTATATACTCATGATGTTCAATTGATTGAAATAACAGAACCAGCAGGATCCATTCTGCAATCCGACAGTCCTTATTATATAAAAGTAAAAATCCGAAACTATGGAACCGACACGCTGGAATCGGCCACTATTCATTGGTTGGTAAATGGTGTGCCGCAGACGCCGATTGACTGGACTGGTGTACTGCCTCATGACTCCATCTCAAATGAAATAACGCTGGGTAATTACACCTTTTCCGGAATAGGCTATACAGATCTGACAGCCTACACCAGCAACCCTAACGGATTGCAGGATGCATATGTATATAACGATACATTAATGCAAACCTGGTATTTATGCGAATCAGCATCTCATACACAGTTTTCGGTTGATCCGGCTGCCCCGACCGGAGTTTTAAATTTTGGAAGTTTTAAAGATGCTTTGTATTATCTGAAAACCTGTGGCGTAAAAGACACAACTGTTTTCAGTATTCAAAATGGCACATATGATACGCTGCTGACCTTCGATTTTAGCATTCCCGGAATCTCAGACTCAGCCTGGGTGGTCTTTACGTCAGCCAGCAATAATGCGCAGGACGTTACGCTCAGGCACTCATGCATTTCGGCAACCAACGCAGTCATCAATTTCAATAAAAGTCACTATATCGAGGTTAAACACCTGACCTTGCAAGCGGTGTACAATTCATCGGAATATGGATGCTGTGTGAATTTAATGGATAGTTGTACGAATATAAAAATAGACCACAATATTTTATTAGGGGTCGACACTGTGCCATTGTACACTAATAGGTTGGTGAATATCCGTAACGATGTTGTCGGTTTGGCTTCAAATATAGAAATCACAAACAACCTGCTACGCAATGGAGCTTATTCAATTCAATTAACCGGATTAGGATTAGGCTCTCAGGCTTACAACAATCTCATAGAGAATAATACCATCGAAGACTTTTATTACGCAGGCATTCAACTGACACGACAAAACAACCTGCAAGTCAACGGAAATAAAATTTCTTCCATCAACGCCAATTCCACATCCAATGGCATTTATATGAGCGAAGTCAAACAGCTGATTGCTGAAAGAAACAATATTTGCGGACCATTTCAGTATGGAATGTATCTCGACCGGGTGCAGGCTTTAAGCTCCAATCCGGCATCAATTGTAAATAATTTCATTTCCACCCTTTCAAGCAACGGAAGCTCTATTCATTTTATTTATGGGGAGAATATACTTTTTTATCACAACAGCCTGCTGCAGCGCGGTGCGGGAAAAGTATTCAGCAACAGTAGTTATACACAAGCAATAATCCGCAACAATATTCTGGCAAACTATGGTGGTGGATATGTGTTTAATTATTACAACGGATTCAATTCTGACTACAACATTCTTTACACTACTGGTCCAACATTTTCGAACTATGGCTCATTCAGTTCATTACAGACCACTTATAATATGGAATTCCATTCATACAACCTGGATCCCCAATATATGAGTGAATCCAATCTGCATGTATTTCACGAATCCGTGAATAATATCGGAACGCCCGTTGGAATCATGATTGACATTGATGGTGAAATACGTGATTCGCTTCTTCCGGATATTGGTGCTGATGAATTCACACCATTAATAACAGATGCCGGCATTTTCAATATAGAGTCCCCTGTACCTGTTCCGCATTCATTGGCAGGTCAGTCATATCCTCTTGTTATAAAAATCATCAATAATGGAAATGACACTCTTAAAAAAGTAATGTTGCATTACGAAATTGATGGAGTTACACAAACATCGCAACCCTGGGCAGGCCTCATAGTTACTGATTCTGTAAGCACTAATATTACCCTCGATACTGTATTGTTTGGTTCTGCCGGAATACATAGCATTAAAGTCTGGACATCGCTGCCAAATGACTCGGTAGATATCATGCCTGACAACGATACGCTTTTTCAGCAGTATAAAGTTTGTGACAGAGTGCTGGCCGGGCCATATACCATTAATTCAACACAGCCGTCATCGGCAACAAACTTCAGGTATTTCAACGAAGTGCATCAACAGCTAAGCACCTGCGGGATCAGTGATTCCACCGTGTTTTATATTAACCCGGGGCTATACGATACTATACTGGTTTTCGATTATCCCATTGATGGCACTGCGTCCGATTCATGGGTGGTATTTCAGTCTGCAACGGGCAATCCATCCGATGTCACCTTCCGCCATTTATGTTCGAGCACACGCAATTTTGTGATCGGATTTATGGACACAAGATATATCGAAATAAAATATTTGAAAATCACACCCATCAGTTCTGTATTTGGCGATAATGATTGTGCTGTCGCCTTTCTGAATGGAGCTGAGCATATTGCATGTACCGGTAATATTATGATCGGTGATGTAACTACAAATACAGAGTGGAGTGCCTCGTTGATTCATAATCCGGACAATTCTCTAGTAAACTATATTTCAGTAACGGGGAATTCAATATACAATGGCGCTTACGGAATTCTTTTTTCAGGTCCGTCATTGGAAACAGGAAATATTATCCGTGATAACAAGGTTTATAACTATTTACGTTATGGAATTCTCTGCGTCAATCAATATCGGATGGACCTGAGTGGTAATGAAGTTTATTCAGCATCAACACTAAATAGCAGTAGTGGCATGTGGCTTTCAAATTGCCGAAACAGTTTGTTTAATGCCAATACTATTTACGGCAATCAGGATTGTGGAATTTTTTATACGGGCTGTCAAGGAAGCACCTCATTACACAATCTCATAAGCAATAATTGTATAACTAACTCCAGAGGAATTGCTTTCAGGGTTGAATGCAGCTGGTTTAGCGATTTTTATCACAACAGCATATTAAATACCGGCACCGGAAGAGTGTTTGATGTGTATAACTGTTCTGAATTAATCATCAAGAATAACATTTTTGCAAGCACCGGTGATGGTGTAGCATTGGCAATATCAGTTGCGAATCTGGTATCCGATTACAACAATCTGTACACAAACGGAATCGGTCTGGTAAACAATAATTATACAGTATCCACTTTATCAACCTGGCAGAACTCTTCATCGCAGGACCTGCACTCGGTTAGCGAAAATCCCAATTTTGTCAGCAATTCAGACCTGCACATGTACGATCTTTCCCTGAATGATCTGGGAGCACCAGTTGGAATACCAACCGATATGGATAATGAATTGCGCGATCTGAATCACCCTGACATTGGTGCCGACGAGTACAATCCTTTTCAGCAGGATGCTGGTGTTGAAATTATAACTTCACCTGTACATACACCTCGCCCACTAACTGGAATTCCAATCGATTTAAAAATCAGGCTGAACAACTATGCAGCCGACACACTGAATAAAGCATCGGTATATTTTGCAGTGGATGGCACACTTCAGGGAGTGTATAACTGGACTGGGAGTGTTTTGCCAGACTCTGTATCCTCCGAGGTGACTATTGGTCAGGTTACATTTCCGGTAAGCGGTTTACATACAGTCCGCGTCTGGACCTCCATGCCCAATGATTCATCCGATCACATTCCGGTGAATGATACACTGCAATCAGAATATCAGGTTTGCGATCAGTACCTTGCCGGAACATACACGATTGATCCATTATCAGCTACTGCAGGTGTAAATTTCAGCCACTTTGCTGAAGTTTTAAATGAATTAAAAACCTGTGGGATATCTGACACAACCATATTTGAGATTTCATCAGGTGTATACGACACTTTACTGAATATCGATTTCCCAATTCCAGGTGCATGTGATTCTGCACACGTAATTTTTTGTTCCTTAGCCAATAATCCGGATTCAGTCACTATCAGTCATTCTGCTGTCGGAGCATCAGATAATTATATTATCAGACTCAATGAAACATCGTTTACTGAATTTCATAATCTGACTTTTAATGCGTCGGGAACCAGCTATGGGCGCTGCTTTGATTTCGGCACAAATACCAATTACATCAGACTGAAAGGAAATCGCATATGCGGAAACCCGCTTGCAGGAAATACAGAACAAACTGCGCTGATTTATAATAACAGTAGCTGCACTCATATTGTTATTGACGAAAATCAGATCGAATCGGGCTCGACCGCAATATTGTTCAGAGGGAACAGCAGTATTGCTGGTATAAAAAATAATATAATAAGCAAAAACATTTTTCACAATTTCAGACAATTTGGATTGTTTTCCTCATCAGAAAAAGATCTTACGATTAGTGAAAATCTTTTTGACAATGATTCTTTAAGTACGTCGCAAGCATCAATCTATCTGAATAATATCCATAGCGTGATTGTCGAAAAAAATAAAATATCACTATCAGCCGGCCAGGGAATCGTTGTAAAAAACAGTCAGTGCAGTGCAGCTCAACCAGGCCTTATTGCAAATAATTTTGTTTCCATAGGTGGCTCCGGAACTACGATTGCGCTAGCCATGGATACATCCGAATATTGGAATGTCTATCACAACACACTGCACACTTACTCGAATAGCACTTCACTCAATGTTGCTCTTTCGGCAAATGAATTGCAATATTCAAATTTTGCAAATAATATTTATAGTAGTAACTATGATTACTCTGTTTTGCTCAAGAGTCCCTTCCTACTCAACACTTCAGATTACAATGTTTTCAAAAACAATGGTTCTTTAATCATTCATTACCTAAATAATAATTACTCTTTGTCCTACTGGCAGACAAACTATCAAACCGAGCTGCATTCATTCGTGTCATCACCTCAGTTTTGTAGTGATACAGACCTGCATGTCACCGATTTTGTTGTGAATAACAAAGGACTAAACGTTGGAGTCAGTACAGATATTGATTATGAAATGCGGAATTTGAGTACGCCTGACATTGGAGCGGATGAAATCATAGCACAGACAGACCCGGTCATTGTTCGCATTGCTGAACCTGTTTCCTCCACTGCATGTAATATGCCTGTTTTTGTAAAAATAGTGCTGTTGAATGCTGGATTAAACACATTATATTCAATTCCGGTTTCATATTCTCTGGATGGCGTGCTTCAAGCAAATGAAACATGGACCGGAACACTGAACAGTTCCGATTCAATTGAATATCAGTTTACAACTACTTTCCCCGGGCCTCTAAACACATACGATATTTGTGCAGCTATTTCCTTGCTTTCAGATGAAGATACAACCAACAACAAAATCTGTAATACAATTGTCGCTACCGGCGTTGGAATTGAAAAGGAAAATTCAGGAAATACCGCTCTGAATATAGTCCCTAATCCCGCCGACGAAGTACTGACATGCGAAATCAGCTATTCAGATGAAGAGCTCTGTAAAGCAAAAATCCTAAACGCCAACGGAGAAACAGTTAAAACATATGCGTTTATTGTTCAGCAGGGTCTGACAACTCACCACTTTGAAACATCATGTTTTGAGCAGGGTATGTATGTGCTTCAGCTTGAAATAGGCTCAACGATGATTTCTGAAAGATTTGCTGTCGTTCATTAAAGTTAAGCCGTACTCCACTACTTTATAATAAATCGGCTTCCCACATCTTTGTTTTTTACTCCAGCATCCTGTAGGCGCCGACTTATTTTCGAATCTGTTCCAAGTTTGCACCAAAATCGAAATGCAATTTTGTTTTACAAAATGAAATTATTGCATCCGCAAAAAACCGTACCTACTACAATAAGTTTATTTTCACCGCAGCCACCTTCTCTTTCGAAGTCATTTGAATCATACTGTCGCGAATTGGATTGTCACTTAATAACACTTTGTCGTTGTTGTACATGCTTGCTGAATCGCGGTTGACTGAGCCACTCATATGAAATTCCACAGCTCCGGATTCTTTCAGCAATGAAATATTTTCTGCATTTACTCCACTTCCGGGCATAATGATGATGCGGTCTCCGGCTTGCTTGATCAACTCTGCAATCAGCACTCGTCCTTCAACGGCTGTGTTTTTCTGACCACTTGTAAGCAGGCGCTGACAGCCGGCTTCAATGATATCTTCGAGTCCCTGAAGCGGATCACGGCACACATCGAAAGCACGATGAAAGGTGACATTTAGTGGTGAAGCCAGTTCAACGATTAAATGCGTAATTTCTTTGTCAATATTCCCATCAGGCAGCAGAAATCCGCACACAATGCCGACTGCACCACTCTGCTTGGCGAATTCAATGTCGCGGCAAATCTCATTCATCTCCGCCTTGCTATAAACAAAATCACCCGGTCGCGGCCGAATCAACACATACACAGGCACACTGCTTTCGCTTATGGCACCTTGAATCAATCCTGCAGACGGCGTAGTTCCACCACAAAATAAATTGCTGCAAAGCTCAATCCGGTCTGCCCCACCCTCAATCGCTGCTTCGAGCGATTCGAGCGATGTTGCAACTACTTCCAAAATTTTTTCATTCATGATTAATATATTTTCCTGTTATATGCATTCAGCAACATCGCTGCTGTATTTATGTGATAGCCGCTAAACTGATAAAATACTGAATTGTCTGAAATAAATAAAACTTCGGGAAATAAAAGTTCTTTTCCTGATGCTGTTTTTAATTGATCTGCAAACTTTCCTTGTGAATCCATGAGCCAGACAACAGACTCAGGCAATCCAGGCCACGATTTCGCATCAAAGCTGTTGGCCGATTTATCTTTCGGCAGTACCAGATAAATAATGCGATTCAGCTTGTTGAATTCATCTGCACTTTGAGTCAATTCGTTCAGAAAATGTTTTCCAGGCTCTGTTGAAGGATCGATCAACGAAATAATATTGAAGTCATTTTGAATCTTTCGGAAAGAAACAATCGAGTCACCAGCCAAATATTTCATTTCAAAATCTCCGTTAAAATCAAATATCGGCTCTGGGAAAACTGCTGAACCTTGCTGTTTAAGCGCAATTCTGGATGTGTCACTGCCTGAAGGAATATTCAAATAATGCCAATTTGACAACACACTTCCGTCGGACTGCCGATTTCCTGTCATGATTCTGTAAGTCCCGGGTTCAAGCTGCATATTAACCGGAAATTCATTCATGCTTTCGTCATATTCATAATCCAGCGTTTGGAAACGGCCATCAATCAGGCGTGCAATGGTGTAGCTGGTGTAATATTTTGGAGTAAAGTCTACATTATATAATTGCACCGGAACTTTTTCCACTGCAGACTCAGTCTGACTTTTGAAAACAGAAATCCATTTGCCATGCCAGTAGTACTGCGGAATGTATGTCGCCGGTTCCAATCGTGCAGGAATTCCGAAGCTGCGACAGCAAGCCACAAAAAACACATTTCGCGAATACTCGTCTGCAGTTCGCAATTTCATAACACTACCAGGAAACAGGGTTACACCATAATAATTATTTTCCTCATCCGGTTTAATGTTGCTGTTTATCCACGCCACAAGATTTTCCGGACTTTTCCTGAACGATTTTATTTCCTTTTTACTGAAACTATTTTGAAGCTCACTGCACCATGAACTCAGCAGCTCGCGCCCAATGCGTGGACTCAGGACGTATTGTGTAAAAAACTCTTCTGGGCATTTGTTGCGCGGAAATTTCACAGAACCTCTCAAATGATCAAGTAAGATACTGGCTGGAGTGTCACGCAAATCCTTTTCCGAGATGACAGTAAGCAAATCTATTGCATAAACTTTTTCTTCTGCCTGCTCATAAAACGATGCTATCTCGGAATAATTGCCTCGGCTTTTCAAAATGAAATTCACAATCGCCTCGCTGAACTGATCGTTTTTATATTGTTCGCGTAAACTTGCCGTGTCCGGAAATGTATTTTCATAAGTGGCTCTGATAGAGTCCTCTTCTTTCAGACGCCGATCGTTTTCTTCTTTTTTTGAAGTTGTTGGTGTTACCGTTTTCCCCAATGAAGGCGGTAAAATCTGAAACGCAAACACCGAACTGTCCTTTTGAATTGCGTAAGGATCGAAAACAATTTCGAGTACAGATTCCTGCTCAGCCGGGAACATTTTCCATGTGTAGTTTTTTCCATCATTCACCCAGATCATCAAATCGCCAAAAGCAGTTTCAATGCTGCAGCGGCCGTCCTTGTCCGTTTTCAGCGAAGCGAAAGTAAAAAATTCGGAATAGTTATACACCTGATAATCCACCATGATGCCTTCTATGGGCTTTCCGTCAGTATCTACAACTTTCACCTCCGCGTTTTTCACCGGTGCATAGTTCGACAATAAATTGAGTTTCGAAAACAACGGTTTCTGCACCAATGTTTTTTCGGAACCATTGTATCGTCCGAAGGTGTTGGTATGCACCATAATGGCTCTGGTAGCGGGTCCCGAGAACCAGCCCATATTCAATTCCGGATCGGGTTCGCAGGCACCCATGAAATACCATTTGCCATCGATCCAGACTTCGACCCACGCGTGATTGTCGTCGGTGTGTGCCCAGCGCGGCGTGTACACCTGCCGGGCTGGAATTCCGACACTACGCATGGCTGCAACTGTGAATGTACTTTCTTCGCCGCAGCGTCCATAAGCGGTTTTGACAGTAGCCAGTGGCGACGATGTGCGCTCATCCGTGGAACGATACGCCACTTTTTCATGACACCAGTGATTCACTTCGAGCGCAGCATCATACATACTCATTCCTTGTACACGTTCTTTTAACTCAGGCAGAAACACAGCCCGCGCTTCATCTGGATTTTCATTATTCACACGAAAAGGCAAAACAAAATGCATAAATTCTTCGACAGGAATACTCTTCCCCCACGAAAACTCGCTTCGGGTGCGAAGGGCCAGTGCCGCCATGTTTTGAAAATACGCGGGCTCCAGATTGGCAAGATCGCTCAAAGGCGCATAGGCAATCAGAAATTTAATGGCTTCCACCAGTTCAGGAGATTCAGTTTTTTCAATCAGTGAAAACATCTCCGGAATTCTCTCTCCAAATGCGCTTTTTCGCTCGCTGAATAAATTATTCATGTTGTCATAAGCAACACGATCTTGCATTAATACCTGCGAAAACAAAGAGGCAGAGCCAGCTATGATTCCCCAAACCAAGACAAATAAAAATATTTTCTTCATATCGTTTGTTTATTCAACAATAATCTCATCAATAAACAGCCAGGCCTTACCGCCTGCACCCGGGTGCCAGTCAGGGTTTTGATGCATTGCACTGCAATATACTTTTACAAATTTCACTTTCTGCGATTTAAAGCATACGGTTAGATCCTGAACCGAAGTGGCTGCATCGGTTTGGGAAATTTTATTTTCAACTTCGCCAACTTTCTTCCAATCAGCAGCGTCGGTCGAAACAAACACTTCCAATTTCAGCGGATGATAAATCCATGCGAGCGAACTTTGTAGCGTGCCGATACTGACTTTGCTTATTTTCATTTTATCACCAAGGTTAACGATGGCTTCAAAATCGAGTCCTTCGTAGCCCTGCCAGAGATTATCGCGATAGGAATTTGTGCCGCGCAAACCATCGGTCATGTTGCTGTCGCCACCTGCAATATATTTTTTATGGTACGGATACGTGATGGTGTATTCTTTACCAAGGGCTTTATGCCAGCAAACTTTCCGTGATTCAACTGCTGTTTTTCCTGAGCCAGGTCGGATGGCTGCCACCTTAATCTCAGCGCTGGTATTGATAATGACAGGCTCTGAGTATTTAGCGGAATTGACACCCGGTTCTGAACCATCTGTCGTGTAATACATAGTCAAATTCGGTTGTCCATGCTCAACAACAGCGACAAAAGCATTTTTATTTTTATCAAACCTGGTGGTGAGTTTTATTGGATCGCGCTCATATCCATACTGAACACCAAGATTGTTCAAACGTTTGTAATGAAACTGCATTCTTTTCTGAAACTCAGTAAACGAGCGACCTTGCGGGCTTGACCAAACAACCTCGCTGAGAGCACACAAACGCGGAAACATTCTGCTGTCAATGAGCGCCTGAGGTGCTACTTCTGTCCACATACAAGCTTCGCTGCCAAGTATATGATGATGTTTGTCAGCAGGCAAGTCGGCCGGTATTGGTTCAAAAGAATATACCTGCTCGAGGTTAATATTTGTTGTACTATAATCAAAATAGCAATGACTGGTTGGCGACATAATGGCATCGTGTCCCTGCGAAGCAGCTTCTAAACCACCTTCCATGCCGCGCCACGACTGCACTGTCGCCGATGGAGCGAGACCACCTTCAAGAATTTCGTCCCAGCCTATCAGTTGACGGTTATTCGCATTTAGGAATTTTTCAATCCTGCGGATAAAATAGCTTTGCAGCTCTTCTTCCGATTTCAAATTTTCGGACTTCATGCGCTCCTGACATTTTGGACAAGCCTCCCAGCGCACTTTCGGCGCTTCGTCGCCGCCGATATGAATGTATTTTGATGGAAACAAATCCATGACCTCTGTAAGAACATCCTGCAGGAAAATAAAAACAGAATCGTTGCCCGCACAATAAATATCATTGAAAACGCCCCAGCGTTTTTCAACTTCAAAAGGCCCGCCGGCACATGATAACTGCGGATAAGAAGCAAGTGCCGCCACAACATGCCCCGGCATTTCGATTTCAGGAACCACGGTAATATAGCGTTCCGCAGCATAGGCCACTACCTCACGTATCTGGTCCTGCGTGTAAAAACCGCCATACATGCTGCCATCGTCTTCTTTGCGCCAGGCACCCACTTTCGTAAGCTTCGGATACTTTTTAATTTCAATTCTCCAGCCCTGATCTTCGGTCAGATGCCAGTGAAGAACATTCATTTTGTGGAAAGCAAGCAAATCGATGTAGCGTTTGATAAAATCAACCTCCATGAAATGACGGCCACAGTCGAAATTCATTCCCCGCCAGGTGAAACGAGGTTTGTCAGAAATCGTCATGCAGGGAATTTCAATAGTAGCGATGTCAATTTTTTTATTTTGACTAAACTCCGGAGGCATCAACTGCCTTAAAGTCTGCAACGCATAAAAAATGCCTGCCTCGGTTAGAGCCACAATTTCGATTCCATTACCAGAGATTACCAAATGATAACCTTCGGGGCCACACCATTTGGCACTATCATCGCGGAAAATTGAAATGTATTGGGTGTTTTTACGTCGGACCGAATCGAATTGGAGCTCAACACCCGTCGAAATTTTCATCATATCTGTAAACATCCGGGCAGAATATAGAACTCCGGGCGCCGTTTCACATAAAACGCGTACAGATTGGTCAAAACGGAAAGACCCCGGACCATACTTAACCTGTTGAGGCTGAGGAATAATGTTGGTTTCAGCATTCTGCGAAACAACAGAGAGGGACAACAGTGTGCAATAAAACATAATTATGAATGTCTTCATGGAGCTCAATAATTTTCGATTAATCAAAGTAAGTGAAAATAATGCAAAGTCAATAATTTCTGACAGCGTTTTACGTCAACGGGAATGTTTTTTTGTCACTAGCTAACATAATGCGAAAATGACAAACTTGATTGTATGCCAAAATAAAGCTGTCATTTGCTTATCAACAATACTAAAACAACTGATAATCAAATCTGAAAGTTAATAAATCGAATTTGACTACCTTTGAAAAGTCGAATGTATGAAAACAATTGATCCACAAATATTTCCCTTTTTCGAAACCATTCGGGTTGTGAATGGAGTTATCCAGCATGCGGATTTTCATCATGAGCGGATGCGAAAAACATGTATTAGTAATTTCAATGAATTTCATTTTGAAAAAGTACTTGATCATTTGGAGCTTCCTGAAAAGGGAATAATGAAACTCAATATCTGGTACAACAAGACTGAGATGGAGATTCGTTTTTCAGAATATATTCCTGCGATCATAAAAAAAATCGCGTTGGTGGAGTGTAACCCCGATTTTGATTATTCATTTAAATGTACAGATCGCAGCTATTTGAATAAACTGCTGCAATCCACACCAGGAGCCGATGAAATTGTGATTGTGAAAAACGGGATGGTGACAGATACCTCGAAAGCCAACATCGTATTCGAAAAAGATGGCGTATTTTATACTCCTGACACATTTCTGCTCAATGGAACCATGCGTCAATTTCTATTGACAACCGGAAAAGTTACTGAGAAAGCAATTAAGGCTGAAGACATTTCCGAATATGAAAGAATATATTTTATCAATGCAATGAATTCGCTAGAGTCGGCGCTGGGTTTTGAGTGTTTCAGGATGTGAAACAATAATTTCCCTTTGTCTTTTTCCTTTTATCCCTTCGACAGGCTCAGGACAGAGCTTTTTACTTTTATCTTTTTACTTTTATCTTTTATCTTTTGTCTTTAAAATCAGGATCTCACAACTTCATATTCCCATTCTCCCGTAAGGCGAATGATGGTGGATGGTCTCAGCGCTGAAAGAACATTTCTGCGGTACATGACGGCATAATCAACCTGGTCAACAATTTCCGGACTGATTTCCTGAAAAATCATTGGGGCAGCTTCACCCGAAATGTTTGCTGAAGTTGAAACAATTGGTTTTCCAAACTCCCTGATCAGGTCGTTGCAGAATTCATTCCTGACAATTCTGATGGCCACATGTCCATCGGGGGCAATACAATGCGGTGCAAGATTTCTGGCTTTGGGATAAATAATTGTGAGGGGCGTATCCACCTGTTTTATAAGATCATAAGCAATTGGCGGAATGTCATCCACGTAGTATGACAGTTTCGACACATCTTCAAGAAGAACAATGAGCGTTTTTGCCTCATCTCGTTTTTTGATATCGAAAACACGCTGTACTGCTTTAGGCTGAGTCGCATCGCACCCAAGACCCCATATGGTATCGGTCGGATAAAGAATCACTCCATGATTTTTCATGACCTCGATACATTTTTTTACTTCCTCGGAATATTCAGCTGACATGATTTTATAAAAGTTCAGTAAGTTGTTTTGTTTCAATTTTATTTCCGCAATCAAAGTGTTTCTGCGGGCAGGATTTGTGTCCATGAATTCCACACGGACGACATTTTAAAGGTGCAAGGTATTCAATGATTTTTGAATTGTCACTCAAGGGCGTGAAGCCAAATGCAGGTATTGTGCTGCAGAAGATTGTGGCGACCGATGCATTTACAGCTGAAGCCAAATGAGTCGGGGCACTGTCGTTGGTGAAATTCATTGCGGCATACTTCATAATCCAGGCCGACTCAAGAATACTCAACTTCCCGCAGAGGTTCCAGGTGTTCATAGGCCTGGCAGCGGATAAGTCATTCGCCATTTTTACGTCGGCATTTGATCCGGCAATTATTACCTTCAGCTCTGAAGGAATTTCACTGACAAAATCAATCCATTGCTTCACTGGATATTGTTTTGTTGCCCATAAAGAGCCCGGGAAAATTGTTATATACTTCGACTGCGCAATAGCAAGCAGAGCTTGATCAGCTGGTTTTTCAACAGCAATCACTGGGTTTGCTTTCTGTAGGCCAGGAAAACACTGTCTGCCCAGTGTCAAATTGCGAACAATTTCGTGCGTTCCGTTTTGTTCATGCCGCGCTTTTCGATTGAAGAACAACGACAATGGGTTACTTGTAAAGCCGGCTTTTATCTTGCCTCCAGAAAAAGCAGTAATAAAGCCTGAAGAAAAAAAACGCTGAAAATTGATAACCGCATCAAACTTTTCACGTCTGATTTCTTTTAAGATGGATAAAAGATTTCTGTATTTATGATCTTTTTTGTTCCAAACCAACACTTGGTCAATAACCGGACAGTTATTCAGAACATCAGCGCAGGATTCTTTCACGAGGAAAAAAATGAGCGCGTCAGGAAACAAAGCCCTGACAGAGTGAGCAGTAGCAGTAGCAAGTATCACGTCACCGAGCGAAGCGGTCTGAATAAAGAGGACCTTTTTCATAGCGCAAAATTATAAAGAAAAAGGAGAGTAAAGGGCAAAAAAAAACCCTGAAAGAACTTTCAGGGTTATATAGTAAAGATTGGCGACGACATACTCTCCCACTTGCGTAGTACCATCTGCGCAGAAGGGCTTAACGACTCTGTTCGGAAAGGGAAGAGGTGAGCACCTTCGCAATAGTCACCAAAAGGTTTTAAATGCGATAAGACAATAAAGAGAAAGGCAAGAAAAAGAGGCTATCCGGAAATAGAAAGCTACGGGTAATTAGTACTGCTCGGCTTTGCCATTACTGGCTTTAGACCTGCAGCCTATCAACGTCGTAGTCTACAACGACCCTTAAAGGAATTCTCATCTTGAAGCAGGCTTCGTGCTTAGATGCTTTCAGCACTTATCCATTCCATACGTAGCTACCCTGCGATACAGCTGGCGCCATAACAGGTACACTAGAGGTATGTCCATCTCGGTCCTCTCGTACTAAAGACAGCGCTTCTCAAAATTCCAACGCCCACCACAGATAGGGACCGAACTGTCTCGCGACGTTCTGAACCCAGCTCGCGTGCCACTTTAATCGGCGAACAGCCGAACCCTTGGGACCTACTCCAGCCCCAGGATGTGACGAGCCGACATCGAGGTGCCAAACCACTCCGTCGATGTGAGCTCTTGGGAGTGATCAGCCTGTTATCCCCGGAGTACCTTTTATCCTTTGAGCGATGGCCCTTCCATATGGAACCACCGGATCACTATGTCCTACTTTCGTACCTGATCGACTTGTTGGTCTCACAGTCAAGCACCCTTATGCCATTGCACTCTACGCACGGTTACCAAGCGTGCTGAGGGTACCTTTGAAAGCCTCCGTTACTCTTTTGGAGGCGACCACCCCAGTCAAACTACCCACCAAACAATGTTTCCGCCGAGGGCGGATTAGACACCAAATATAAGAAGGGTGGTATTTCAAGGTTGACTCCACGAGGGCTAGCGCCCCCGCTTCAAAGTCTCCCACCTATCCTACACATCTCATATCCAATATCAATGTTAAGTTGTAGTGAAGGTTCACGGGGTCTTTCCGTCCCGTGGCGGGTAAACGGCATCTTCACCGTTACTTCAATTTCACCGAGCTCATGGCTGAGACAGTGCCCAGATCGTTACACCATTCGTGCAGGTCGGAATTTACCCGACAAGGAATTTCGCTACCTTAGGACCGTTATAGTTACGGCCGCCGTTTACTGGGGCTTCGATTCAATGCTTCTTCTTGCGAATGACATCTCCTCTTAACCTTCCAGCACCGGGCAGGTGTCAGGCCATATACATCATCTTGCGATTTAGCATAGCCATGTGTTTTTGATAAACAGTCGCCTGGGCCATTTCTCTGCGCCCCCTCGCGGGGGACCCTTTCTCCCGAAGTTACAGGGTTAATTTGCCTAGTTCCTTAGCCATGGATCACTCGAGCACCTTTGGATACTCTCCTCGACCACCTGTGTCGGTTTACGGTACGGGCGGTAGTTACCTGAAGCTTAGAGGTTTTTCTTGGAAGTATGATTAGGATCATTATCCGCTTGTCCGAAGACTCACGGTACTATCAGGTTCGATAACCTGGCGGATTTGCCAACCAGGATAAGTCTACACCCTTCAACGTACACATCCGTCGGTACGCAGATCTTTCACTCCTTCGTCACCTCATCGCAGTAACACCGGTGTTGGAATATTAACCAACTTGCCATCGGCCTCCCACGTTTACGTGGTTATCCTTAGGACCCGACTAACCCTGATCCGATTAACGTTGATCAGGAAACCTTGGTCTTTCGGTGTGCAGGTTTTTCACCTGCATTATCGTTACTCATGCCTACATTTGCTTTTCCAGCCGCTCCAGCAAACCTCACGATTCACCTTCTGTGCAACTGGAATGCTCCCCTACCCATTAATAAATTAATGTCACAGTTTCGGTAATATGCTTAATGCCCGATTATTATCCACGCACAATCGCTCGACTAGTGAGCTGTTACGCACTCTTTAAATGAATGGCTGCTTCCAAGCCAACATCCTAGCTGTCAATGCAATCGCACTTCGTTAATTCAACTTAGCATATATTTTGGGACCTTAACCGATGATCTGGGTTCTTTCCCTCTCGGACACGGACCTTAGCACCCGCGCCCTCACTCCCGAGTATATGTCATAGCATTCGGAGTTTGTCAGGATTTGGTAGGCGGTGAAGCCCCCTAGTCCAATCAGTAGCTCTACCTCTATGACACTCGACCTCGAGGCTGTTCCTAAAAACATTTCGGGGAGTACGAGCTATCTCTCAGTTTGATTAGCCTTTCACCCCTACCCACAACTCATCCAAAGACTTTTCAACGTCAACTGGTTCGGTCCTCCATTACATGTTACTGCAACTTCAACCTGGTCATGGGTAGATCACAAAGTTTCGCGTCTGCACCTACTAACTAAGCGCCCTATTCAGACTCGCTTTCGCTTCGGCTCCTTCAATCAATTGAATTAACCTTGCTAGTAAGTAGCAACTCGTAGGCTCATTATGCAAAAGGCACGCCGTCACCCATAAATGGGCTCCGACCGCTTGTAGGCGCACGGTTTCAGGGACTATTTCACTCCGTTGTTCACGGTTCTTTTCACCTTTCCTTCACAGTACTTGTTCGCTATCGGTCTCTCATGAGTATTTAGCCTTACCAGATGGTGCTGGCAGATTCCCACAGGATTTCTCCGGTCCCGTGGTACTCAGGATACTGCTAGGTAACAAATTCGTTTCGTGTACGGGACTATCACCCTCTATGATATAACTTTCCAGAAATCTTCCACTACGAATTTGTAGTCCATATTGCAGTCCTACAACCCCATTTTTGCCTTAACAAAAATGGTTTGGGCTCTTCCCTGTTCGCTCGCCACTACTTAGGGAATCACTATTGTTTTCTCTTCCTCCGGTTACTTAGATGTTTCAGTTCACCGGGTTAGCGCCATAACGGCATTCCAATATTAACTTGGAATAGGTTTCCCCATTCGGAAATCTCCGGATCAAAGGTAGTTTGCACCTCCCCGAAGCTTATCGCAGCTTGCCACGTCCTTCATCGCCTATGAGAGCCAAGGCATCCACCGTACGCCCTTAATTACTTTCTTATTGTCCTTAAAGGACAGACTCTTTTTCTTTTAATTGCCTTCTCAATATGTCAAAGAACTGTTTCTGTTATTTTTCGTTCAGAAAATGTGGAGAATAACGGATTCGAACCGTTGACCCCCTGCTTGCAAAGCAGGTGCTCTAGCCAGCTGAGCTAATCCCCCTTTTACGATTTGTAGTCCCGCGCAGATTTGAACTGCGGACCCCTACATTATCAGTGTAGTGCTCTAACCAACTGAGCTACGGGACTAAATGTTGTTTTTCCACTTAGGTAGCTCAATGAGCACAATATCCACTGAGCTCGTAATTGGGATATAACAGAATATGAAGACATAGAAGACAGTACGTATCACTGAATTTGCATTCAGCAGATAAATCACTCCAGAAAGGAGGTATTCCAGCCGCACCTTCCGGTACGGCTACCTTGTTACGACTTAGCCCCAGTCATTGGTTTTACCCTAGGTCGCTCCTTGCGGTCACGAACTTTAGGCACCCCCAACTTCCATGGCTTGACGGGCGGTGTGTACAAGGCCCGGGAACGTATTCACCGCGCCATGGCTGATGCGCGATTACTAGCGAATCCGACTTCACGGAGTCGAGTTGCAGACTCCGATCCGAACTGAGACCGATTTTAAAGATTCGCATCCAGTCACCTGGTAGCTGCCCTTTGTATCGGCCATTGTAGCACGTGTGTCGCCCTGGACATAAGGGCCGTGCTGATTTGACGTCATCCCCACCTTCCTCACTACTTGCGTAGGCAGTTCCTTTAGAGTCCCCATCATTACATGCTGGCAACTAAAGGTAAGGGTTGCGCTCGTTGCAGGACTTAACCTAACACCTCACGGCACGAGCTGACGACAACCATGCAGCACCTCGTATACGGCCATTGCTGGCTTATACCTTTCGGCATAATTCCCTATACGTTCGAGCCCAGGTAAGGTTCCTCGCGTATCATCGAATTAAACCACATGCTCCTCCGCTTGTGCGGGCCCCCGTCAATTCCTTTGAGTTTCATTCTTGCGAACGTACTCCCCAGGTGGATTACTTAATGCTTTCGCTCAGTCACTGGCAATGTATCGCCAACAACTAGTAATCATAGTTTACGGCGTGGACTACCAGGGTATCTAATCCTGTTTGATCCCCACGCTTTCGTGCCTCAGCGTCAGTAATGGGTTGGTAACCTGCCTTCGCCGTCGGTGTTCTGTGTCATCTCTAAGCATTTCACCGCTACATGACACATTCCAGCTACCTCAACCATACTCCAGACTGGCAGTATCAATGGCAGTTCTGCAGTTAAGCTGCAGGCTTTCACCACTGACTTATCAATCCGCCTACGCACCCTTTAAACCCAGTAAATCCGGATAACGCTTGGATCCTCCGTATTACCGCGGCTGCTGGCACGGAGTTAGCCGATCCTTATTCTTACGGTACCTTCAGCTCCGAACACGTTCGGAGGGTTATTCCCGTACAAAAGAAGTTTACAACCCAGAGGGCCGTCAATCCTTCACGCGGCATGGCTGGGTCAGAGTTGCCTCCATTGCCCAATATTCCTTACTGCTGCCTCCCGTAGGAGTCTGGTCCGTGTCTCAGTACCAGTGTGGGGGATCATCCTCTCAGACCCCCTAGTCATCGTAGTCTTGGTGAGCCGTTACCTCACCAACAAACTAATGACACGCATGTTCATCAAAAACCGCCTGAGCTTTAATTATCAAAAGATGCCTTTCGATAATACTATGGGGCATTAATCCAGATTTCTCTGGGCTATTCCCCGGTTAATGGTAGATTACATACGCGTTACGCACCCGTGCGCCGGTCGCCACCAGGTATTGCTACCCGTGCTGCCCCTCGACTTGCATGTATTAAGCCTGCCGCTAGCGTTCATCCTGAGCCAGGATCAAACTCTCCATAGTAAATTTGATCTTGAATGTCTCGGATCTATCCTTCAAAGTTCTCAACTTTGAGATACGCACTATCTTGTCTATGCTTCAATATTTCAAAGAACGTTTGTTCTATTTTTTTTGCCCCGCTTCTTTCGATTTGGGAGTGCAAAATTAATTCTTTTTTTTAATCCCGCAACTTTTTTTGAAAAAAAGTTTTCAACATCTCAATCTCTCTCGTTCCGGTCCGTTGTTTAAACGGGAGTGCAAAGGTAAACCTTTTTTTATAACTGCCAACTTTTTTTTAATTTTTTTTGGCCCGGCTTTTTTCTCTTCCAACGATCCGTTGTTTCAACGGGAGTGCAAAGGTAAACCTTTTTTTATTCCCAACAACTTTTTTTGGATTTTTTTTCAATTTTTTTTGCGGCTTCTCAGTGAACGGTCCGTTTGCGTTCCAAACGGGAGTGCAAAATTACGCATTATTCTTTACCTGAATAATTTTTTTGAACTTTTTTTGGATTATTATTTAAATCATTGAATTTTAAATGATTAATCAACCGCCCTTTTGCCTAAACTACACTCATTTCCACTTATACCTTATAATATTACACTATAAAGCTTCGGCCGAATGATAGGATGATCGCACCAATGGACCACTCTCAACATGGCTGAACCCAAGCTCCAGAGCCAGCTTTCGGATATATGCAAATTCTTCCGGCGTGTAATATTTTTCAACGACATGATTTTCATGGCGTGGCTGCAAATACTGGCCAACAGTCAAAATACTACAACCTGTTGCCCTAATATCCTTTATTGTTTCCGCAATCTCTTCCATCGATTCCCCCAACCCGGTCATTATTCCACTCTTTACACGTAATCCCATCGATAAGGCAATGCGTAACACTTCAAGACTTCTGTCGTATTGAGCTACCGACCTGATCTGTGGCGTAAGCCTCCTGACCGTTTCTATGTTGTGGCTGAATATATCCGGTTTTGCATCGGCTATGATTTTTATAAGCTCATGTTTTGCATGGAAATCCGGGACAAGCACTTCGATTGAAACAGTGGGATTCTTGGTGCGTACAGCAGCAATGCAGTCGGCCCAATGCTGAGCACCTTCATCTTTCAGATCGTCGCGCGTAACCGATGTTATGACGCAATGACGAAGTTTGAAATGCGCTACTGTAGTAGCCAGGTTTTCCGGTTCGGTATTGTCGGGTGCCAGCGGCCTGGTGTGGTCTACTGCGCAAAAACGACAATTTCGAGTACAGGAATTGCCGAGAATCATAAATGTTGCTGCGCCCGCAGCCCAGCATTCGCCGATGTTCGGACATTTTCCGCTTTCGCAAATTGTATGCAGGCAGCCTTCAGACAACGCTGATTTCATTTTTGAATAAACATCGGCTGATGGAAGACGACTTTTAAGCCATTTTGGTTTTATGGCTTTGGGTCTGTTTGATTCGTTTTGTATCATTGAAAAATATCAGGGATTATATCGCTTTCCAAAATTTGCAGAAATATAGAAAGTGATGAAAAAGTTTTTGTTTTCGTTGAAGGCCATGATGGGAATTTTCTTTGCGAAAACGTCAGCAGTAATGCCGGCTTCAACATATCTTAATGTGCTTTTTTCCGGACCATACTCAAAACTTACTCCTGCCTTGAAATATGCTCCCGGGTAGAACTTGCTTTCGCTAAAGCCTTCGAGGAAAGGGCCTCGTCCGTAAATATTCGAAAGATTGTGTTCCTCTGAATTGTAGCGCTGCAGGATCAGGTCGTAATAATAGGACGATGTTGAATTGTCGAGGATATACAGATAGGTAGGTTTTGCCATGGCAATGCTGGCGCCGAAGCAATAAAACCTGCGAACATCAACTCCACCCCAATAGGGTTTTTCATTCATGACTTTAAGACTCCCGAGCCCAATCCTGCTGAGATAAATATAATTTTGCTTGCCATAAACAAATTTGCGGGCTTCGTCAAACATATACACATTCCCCATCTTGATTTCCTTGGGATGCTTCATGTTTACAATATCAAAATCGATAAAACGGCCGGAGTTTACTGTGTTTCGCTGTCCCCAGCGGTAACCCAGCCCCATTCCTTCGCTGTGGGCAATTAAATGAAAAGAGTACTCTCTTTTCAAAATAAAACCCGGCTCATTTCCGGTTTGGCCGGCAATCTGAGCGCGGGACGTAATAACCGAAAAAAAGCTGACTAAAAATATGACCGATACTTTTAAAAGTCTCATATTACGCAGCAAACCGGCACTGGCCGGATACACTTATACTCTTGTATCTTCGGCTGGAGCAGCTTTTTCAACGCTGCCGTTATGATATGCCGGGCATGAGTGCTGTGAACGACAGCCGGCAAACATTACAACCATTAAAGAAACAACAAACGCTATAGCAATTAGTTTTTTCATAAGAGTTTGATTTTTTGAACGTTCAAAATTAATAAATTCTTCGAGACTAGGAAATAATTTTGCGTAATTTTACACTCACTTCATTCAAATTAACGTTTTTACGCAAAGAAAAATTGCATGACAAGTATCGAGCCAAAAATAGAATCTTCCTGGAAAAAGCTGCTGGCCGATGAATTTCATAAGCCATACTTCAACGAATTGAAAAATTTCCTGATGGCGGAAAAACTGAAATATGCTGTGTTTCCGCCAGGAGACAAGATCTTCAACGCTTTTAATCTGACCCCTTTCGATAAAGTGAAAGTTGTAATTCTTGGTCAAGATCCCTATCATGGCCGCGGCCAGGCCCATGGACTCTGCTTTTCGGTTAATCCGGGCATCGCTTTTCCTCCCTCACTTGGGAACATTTTAAAGGAACTCAAATCTGATTTGGGAATAATACCGCCTGCCACAGGAGAACTCAGCGCCTGGGCTACTCAGGGAGTATTGCTTATCAACACGGTCCTGACTGTTCGCGAAAACACACCGGAATCGCATAAAAACAAAGGATGGGAGAAATTTACCGATAGTGTCATCCAGCATATTTCCGAAAAAAAAGAACACGTGGTTTTTATTCTGTGGGGCAACAATGCCAAAGTGAAAACACAGCTTATAGACACTTCAAAACATTGCATATTATCTGCCGCACATCCTTCGCCATTATCGGCTTCCAGAGGCTTCTTCGGCTGCCGGCACTTTTCAAAAACAAACGAATATCTGATCAGTAAAAATATTGAACCAATCGACTGGCGTTTGTGAATAAGGCAATATTGATATCACTCCTGCTGATGCTATCACTGACTTTGATGAGTCAGAAACATGTTGTTATTGCAACCGACAGCGATGAAAACACCGAATTAATTTCTTTTGCTGACTCAGTTGAACTGGAATCCTACATTCAGAAATTGCTCCGTCAACATTTTGCTGATGGCTTTTTATACGCGACTTACAATTATCAGCAACCCTGGTCATCAGAAAAACCATACGTGTTCATTTCACTAAATGAAAAAACTGCATTAAAGCAAATCGCTCCCGGAAACGCTGATGGAGCGGTTCTACGCAGCATCGGATTCAATGAAAGAAAAATAAATAAATGGCAAATACCTGATCCGGAGCGGATTCTTGAATGGGAAAATAAAATTGTTAGTTATTACGAAAATAATGGATTCCCATTTGCCTCTGTTTCATTCAAAATCGACTCTGTTAAAAATGATTCCGTCAACGCTTCATGGGTCGTACAACCCGGTCCTGTTGTGCTTTTCGACAGTATTGTTCAAAAAGGAAAATACAAGCCTTCCATTGGGTATATGTCGAGCTGGCTGAATATTGAAAAGGGTAAAGCATATGATGAAAGAAAAATTATTGCATACCAGCGAAAACTAAAAATGAGCGACCTTGTTGATGAGGAAAGACCCATGCAAGTTCACTTCACCAACGGAAAAGCCAAATTGTATTTTTTTCTGAAAAAGAAAAAATCAAATTCCTTTGATGGCATTCTCGGTTTTTCGCCCGACAGGGATAATCCCGCAAAAATAGTGTTCAACGGCGATGTAAATCTCAAACTCGCGAATTCTTTTAACCACGGTGATATTATAGCCCTTAAATGGAAAAGCAGTGCCAATAAATCGCAGGAAGTAAATATTAAAGCTTCTGTACCCTACCTCATCAATCTTCCGGTTGGTATTAATGCAAGCCTGGATATTTACAAAAGAGACACGCTGTACGTGAAAACAAAGCAGCATTATGGCGTGAACTTTTACTCAGGGATTGCAAGTGAAATAGAATTTTTTGCAGAGAACACAGAAACAAGGGTAATTGATCAGACTATTTTTGAAACTGCCACAACGCTCCCGGCATGGGCTGACAGCCGCACAACGGCAGGCGGATTGCGCATTTTTGTGCCTTCTGTTGACAACTTGATTGTACCCCACAAAGGATTTATTCTCAGCTTCGAATCGTCGGCTGGAAAAAAGAAAATTATTAAAAGTTCCAATGCTGCGGATGGGCTTTATGATAGTATCGATCTGGAGACCATTGTCATTGCCGGAACTGGCGAAATATCGCTCTACATGCCGGTTGCAGGTGCACTCCATTTTATGGGAGAAACCCGTTTCGGAATGATTGATGCACCAAAACTTTTTGAAAACGATTTGTATCTTATTGGCGGATTGCGCGTGTTGCGTGGCTTTGACGAAAAAAGCATGCCGGTTTCCATGTATTCTGTTTCAACGACCGAGCTTAGATTTTTCTTTGAAAAGTACAGTTATCTGGCTCTTTTTGCTGATTATGGAATAGTGAATCAAATGGTTAATACAGTGCTCAAAGACCGGTATTATTTTTCGACCGGAACAGGACTATCATTCAATACAAAAGCAGGAATATTCAATATATTTTACGCTTTAGGGAAACAAAATCCCGGCGCATTCTCGCTGAAAAACGGCAAAGTGCATTTCGGATTTGTCACCCGATTTTAATTTACTTCCGACAGAAAATATTGTATTTCAAAATGCACCAGATGGCTCTGAAACCGTCTTTTGCTTTGATTTTCTTTCCTTCATCGTAGGTGCGTCCATAATATGAAATGCCAACCTCGTAAATGCGCACATTTTTAATTCTTGAAACTTTTGCAGTCACCTCGGGCTCAAAGCCAAATCGCCTCTCGCGCAGATTCAGACTTTTGATAATGTCAGCTTTGAAAAGTTTGTAGCATGTTTCCATATCTGTCAGATTCAGATTTGTGAACATGTTGGAGAGTCGCGTTAAAAACCGGTTACCGATAGAATGCCAGAAGAACAGGATCCGGTGCGGGTTCCCGCCAATGAAGCGCGAACCATAAACCACATCTGCGTTGCCTTCAACAATGGGTTTCAGCAAATCGTTGTATTCGCGCGGATCATATTCAAGGTCCGCATCCTGGATGATAATAAAATCTCCGGTTGCTTCCTTAATTCCACGATGCAATGCCGCACCTTTTCCCATGTTTTTCGGCTGCGAAAATATTTTTATACCGGCATCGGGATTTGCTGAAGCATATTTTTCGAGAACTTCAATCGTATTGTCTTTTGAAAAATCATTTACAATAATGATTTCTTTTTCAAGATTACTGATGAGTTTCACATCCATGATTCGGTCAAGAATCAGATGAATTGTCTTTGCTTCATTATAAGCCGGGATGACAATCGAAATGATCATATTACTAACGTTTTGGACTTCAAATGTACATGTTTATTGATAATTTGCACAAATAATCTACATTTGCATTCAAAGAATTATCCCAATGAAACAAAATAATTCGCCGGTTTCACTTTTTTTATTTTTGCTTTTAGCCGCATATTTAGTCATCAGCAACTTGATGTTTTTTCCCAACCAGATTATCTGCTATGATGTTTACGGATACTATCTTTACCTTCCGCAGACTTTTATTTATAACGATCTGAGCATTCATAATTTTGACCAGGTAAATTCATTATTGCAGCAATACGGCAACAGCTCAACATTCTATCAGGCATCGATGCTGGAGGATGGCACTTATGTGATGAAGTACTCCATGGGAATGGCCATCTTGTTTTCTCCATTTTTCTTTATTGCGCACTTTCTGGCTCCATATCTCGGCTACGCTGCTGATGGCTATTCTTTCCCCTATCAGTTTTCTTTATTGATCGGAGGAATTCTTTATTCCATTGCAGGACTCTGGTTTTTAGGGAAAGTGCTTTTGAAATATCTGAGCGACAGAATTACTGCAATCACGCTGCTATTGATTGTCATTGCTACGAATTTTCTGCCACACATAGGCATGTACGGGCAAAATGCGATGTCGCACAATTATTTGTTTGCCCTCTATTGTATGGCTTTGTGGTTCACTGTAAGATGGCACGAAACATTCCGACTGAAATTTATCGTCTTTCTTGGCCTGGTATGCGGGCTTGCAATACTTAGCCGCCCGACAGAAATTGTAATACTTGCCATTCCTGCCTTATGGAGTGTTGATTCGTGGAAAGCATTGCAGGAAAAATTCAAAACTATATTTAATCATTTTGGACAGATGGCGGTGTTCGGCTTCATTGTGCTGGCGCTGGGCTTCTGCCAGCTGCTGTACTGGAAATTGCACACCGGTCACTTTTTGTATTACAGTTATGGATCCAATCCAGGTGAGGGAATGGAGTTTTTTTCACCCTACATCACCGAAGTTTTGTTTAGTTTCAGAAAAGGGTGGTTGATTTACACACCCATCATGATTCTTGCCTTCTCAGGATTCATTGTACTGTTTAATAAAAACAGAAAAATATTCTGGGCTCTGCTGGCTTACTCAATTTTCAATCTGTATCTGGTTTCGTGCTGGTCTACGTGGTGGTATGCACAATCGTACAGTCAACGCTCGCTGGTGCCGGCATTAGCAGTGATGAGCATTCCGCTGGGGTTCTTTCTCACATGGGTGGCTGGAAGAAAAATAATTTTAAAGTCTGCAATTTCGCTGGTAATTGTCTTTTTGGTTTTCCTCAACATATTTCAGATATGGCAGTTTCATGTCGGAATACTGGATGGAGACCGCATGACCAGAGAATATTATTTCAGTACTTTTTTATCGACTTCAGTAAGTGATAAAGAAAAAGAGCTCCTGCTCATCGACCGACGCAGATATGAAATCAACAATTTCGACAACGAACAGGAGTATAAAAGCACCCTGAATAAACAACTCAGTTTTGAGGATGACACAATTATTGATTCGGTTATTCCGGCTGACGGCCAGCGCTATTGCCTGATTGATTCAGCATCTCCATACACTCCGGTTATTGAGATTCCATATTCCGAACTAACGAAGAAAGATCATGCATGGCTGAGAGTTCGTGCTAAAATATTTCCCGTTACCCCACCCGATTCGCTCAAGGTAGCCTTGGTTTTACACTTTTCGCATAAAGGATTTCCCTATCAATACAGAACTATTGAGAGTCCACGCATGGAATTGAAGCCAGGTGTATGGAACGAAGTGAAATTTGATTACCTGACGCCTGAAGTAAGAAACAAGAGTGATATTTTCAGGACATTTGTGTGGAACATGGCTGGAGGATCAGTGCTGGTGGATCAGCTATCTCTTGAGGTTTTTGAACCCACGAAGTAATCAGAAATCCGGGCAGGCATCTTTGTAATAGCGTTTGCCTTTGTGGAAGTCTGAGCGTCCTTTCTTACAATGTCCTTTGGCAAAACTCATTTTCCAGCTTACATAAATGTCGGATCCGTAAAAATCGAACCAGCCGGTCCAGGAAGAGAAATAATCTGTACCAATGGTCAGGTTCCAAATCCTTACGGCAAGTCCAGCACGCAGCCGGTTCCACTCGTAAACAGACAAAGGGATGCTGAGTTCAAACCTGCGTTTTTCGAATCGCGGCGTAAAGCTGAGTTGCGTGGGTCGTATTACTGAATTCTTAAACACCGGCGTTGGATAAACAAACGAAGTATTGAAAAACCAGTATCCTGCCGGATGCCACTCATATTGCAGCGATACAGCAGTTGGCAAACCAATGGTGAACTCTCTTTCATCAGCTTCAGCGGTGTGTGCAAAATGAGTATTGAATCCGGATGTAAAGCCATCTACATTTTGAGGATCGAAACGATCAAAACCAGGCCAATAAGTCTGCGCATTATCGAACGAATAAACGAATGCATTGTCGCGAAATTTGACATATCCAAGATCAAGAATGCTGATACCGATTTTGTATTTGTATGAACTCCACTTCTGGGCACACAACTGACGCACCCGCATAAATCCATTTCCATCGCGTTTTTTCTGAAATACAAAACCCAGATCGGCAGCCCAACCGCCACCCAGCGTGAGCCCATGATCGGTGGTGTATTCATTATTTGAATAATCCATGGGCATCGACGAAGCGTATTGCGCATCAAGCTCCTCGACCGATAGCGTAGAATCATCATAAATGATATAATTCGCATAAGGAACATTGAAGAAGGAACCTCCCAGCCCCATTGTTTTCTTTAGCGTGCCACCGATGGCCATATAAGTCGAAGAAAAAGTTGTAAATGCTTTTGAATAGCTAAGGGCAATTTCGCCCCACGACAAGGCCGCTGTCTTCATTTTTCGCAATTCGTAAAATTCATCATGCTGTGGTTCGAAATCAATTCCTTCATAAATAAATTTCGAGGTATGATGTTCAATTCCCCGGGTGCTGCCGGCGCCGCGCACCGACAGCTGGAACCCAAAAGCCTGGTCGCCTTTGCACAGCATGAATGAAGGCAATTCAATGCGAGTACTGAAGTTTGCGTGCAGTTTTCGCTCTTTATCGTAAGTGTCTTTCAGTATCGGTGATTCCTCGCCAAAATCAACCGCTGGCGACAAAATTTCAAGAAAGTAAAGCTCTTCGTGCGGTACATACAGACTGTTGTTTTCGCCAAATGCATCGAGCGTGACAATGTTTATATCGAGCCAGTATTTTGAATCTACCATGCCGGCAGGATTAATCAAATTGGAGTTGATGCCCGCATAATTGCTATTGACAACTCCCCACATTTCCTGACTAAAAATCCGCTGTAGGGGGCTAATAATCAGTGCCACGAATAACATAATGCAACTAACCTTCATAAAAGTTCTGGTCTTTTTCATTAATCCAACTTGCCTGCACTTCTCAAAATTGTTGAAGTCACGAATATACAAATTATTCCATGTATTCATGCGGGGTTAATAATTTCTTTGAAAAAAATGGTACTTTAGCGTCATGTTTCAGTATGTTGTTTTCATTTTCATGCAGACGCTGATCCGGATTATGCCATTCTGGCTGATGTACGGACTCTGCAATATAAACGCTTTTCTGCTTCATCGCGTTATCCGCTATCGCCGCAAAGTAGTAATGCGGAATTTCCAGACTGCTTTTCCGGAAAAAGATGAAAAAGAAATCCGGAAGCTTATCAGACAATTCTATCGTTATTTTGCCGACATGCTTTTCGAAGCTGGGAAAGGTTACAAAATGACGCGCCGAAAACTTGAAAAACGCTATAAGGTATTGAATCCGGAACTGATGGAGCAATACTACAAAGAGGGAAAAAGCGTCATTCTCAATATGGCACATTTCAATAACTGGGAATGGACCACCGGTGTTTTCGGAGAAGTATTTCCGCATAAAGTTTTTGCCATTTATAAACCCATGCGGAACACGAGGATTGATGCGTTTATCCGCAAATCGCGGGAACGCAACAGCTATCATGTTGTTCCACTAAAAAACACGGGGCTCATGTTTCGCAATATGGCTCAGCAGCCATGTGCCTTTATAATGGCTTCGGATCAGTCGCCTGTTCAGCTTGACAAAGCGTATTGGCTGGAATTTCTGCACCAGACCACAGGATTCCTGCACGGGCCTGAGATTTATGCACGCAAATTCGGACTGGCTGTGGTTTTTACTAAAGTAATAAAGACAAAGCGCGGTTATTACGAGGTGGAACTTATCCCTATAACAGAGAGTGGCAAAGATCTTCCGGAAGGACAAATAACCGCACGCTACGCGCAATTGCTCGAAGAGACTATCAGACAACAGCCTTCGCGCTGGCTTTGGTCGCACAAACGCTGGAAAAAGAAAAAACCAGATGATAAAGAAATTTTAAAACTGACCTAAATGAAAAAACTAATCATTGCTTTGCTTTTGCTGGCACCGATCATACAACTGACTGCGCAGGAATCTACCTATCAGGGTGTCATTGATAAATTCTTTTCGATTTACAAAGGCGACGGACCGGAGAAAGCGATTGACTACATATTCTCTACCAATCCCTATCTTGAGCCCAATTCTGAGCAGGTAACCGCTATTAAATTAAAACTTGCAACTGCGGTTGCGGTCATTGGTGATTATTACGGATTCGATCCCGTTGTTGTAAAAGAACTGGGCCCTTCAATGGCAATTGGCACCTACATGGTCAGATATAAACGACAGCCACTTTTCTTCACATTCATTCTGTACAAACCCGATAAAATCTGGCAAATCCAGACACTGCGCTTCGATGATAAAATTGAATCTTTGCAGATGAATGATTTCGAAAACAAAGCTGCGACAAAATAGGCTGAATTGTTTTTCGCCTTCGTAAGTTCTATTTCTCAATATAAAAGTTCCCGTTGAGCTTTACAATTCCGATTGAATTGTTGTCGGGCTTGTCGACATTGAGGTGAACGGAACCACAAACAGTATTTCTGTCGATCTGATTAATTGTTATTGCGCCGGGATCGGGCATACCGCTGGCCCAGTTGAACCAGATTGTTCCGGCCTCGGTTTGCAAGCTGACCTTGGCAAAATAATCATTATCGAAATCCATGTTTTTGTAGATCCCGGGATTTATTTTAATCCCATTTTTTGTATACAGGGATATGGCTATACTTACCTTATCCTCCGCTCCTGAAGCCAATTTCACGATCCCATCCAAATAAATTTCCGCAACAGAATCATTCGTGAAAATAAATTTCTGTTTATTAATGGCAAATACACTATCGCCAGTAATAAATCCCTTGTTCTCTTTCAATCCTTTTTTGTCAACAAACAGCGTAAGTGAAGTTTCTTTCACACATTCATTTTTTGCGGACAGCGAATCATCGGCATCACTGCTTCCTGCACGCTGCTTACCACCGCATGATGAGAATAATAATAAAACTGAGACAATCAGGAAAAGACTTACATTGGTTGTTTTCATAAACAGGATTTGTTTCGCAATAATTCTTCAACAATCTTGCTGGCAAATTGCAGGCGGTCCTCTCCTTCTCCAATGACCTCTGCTACATTGCCATAATATTCCACTACCTGCTCTTGATAAAGCGTCATCAGATGTTCGCGACGGTGAGGATCTTCGCGCTGTGGATCGGGTTCCCACGGTAAATCGATATTGCACAAAAGAACAAGATCGTATTTCCTTTTATTCAACTCATCAATAATCCAGGAGTGACAATGACCAAACTTATCATCGCACCAGATTTTGGTTACGAGCAATTCCGTATCACAAAATACAAGTTTGTTTTCAATGGCTGCATTGTCTTCATTCAGAATCTGCTGCTGTGCAATTTTCAGAATGTCGTCAAAATTATACTCACGTCCGAGTTTTTCAAGATATTCACGGGCGTATTCCGGAACAGATACTCCACCAAATTTTGCAGCCAAATATTCCGCAAGGGTTGATTTACCAGTGCTTTCAGGGCCTGTCACAGCAATACGAATGGCATCATGCATCAACATGCTTCATCTTTTTTCGCCATGAAAAATAACCGACCACAGCCATTACACAAAGAAAAATATACAAAACCAGTGTTGGATACATCTCTTGCGAAAAATACAGATAGCATGAAATCACATCTACAACCAGCCATATAAGCCAGTTTTCAATTTTCTTGCGGGCCAGCATCCATGTGGCAGAAAAGCTGAGTGCCGTAACAAGGCCATCGAGTAGTGGAGTTGTTGAATCGGTAAAATTATACAGTAGCAGAGCAATTAGCATGAACAAAACAAAGACGGAAATAACTGTATAAATCCATGTTCGCAATTTTGTATGTGAAATTCTGAGCTTATATGCTTTGTTGCCGCGCTTATCGCCAAAACGCCAGGTATACCAGCCATAGGCACTCATGCCAACATAATAAACCATCAGAATCATGAGAGCATATAAGCGCTGCGAGGCGTACACCCAGATGTACATGGTTACATTCAGAATACTAATAATCCAAAAAAACGAATTGATGCGTATCTGCAGAAAAACAGCAATGATGCCAAGTGCAGCTGCAGCAAGCTCAAACCAGTTGGTGATTATATAGTTCAGAATTTCGTTCATTTATTGCGCAACATAATCCTCGTCAAGGGTAGCATTGGCCATCTTTAAAATGAAAATACTGTGTGGCAGTTCCATTGCTTTTTCGATTTCGGCAGTGATAATGCGCATCACATCGCCATATTCACCAAACACCTGGGTGCTCATGCCGTTTGATTTCACTGAGATTTCGCTGTAAGAATTCAATTGCGCAATAAATTTTTTTATTGGTACTTTGAATTCCTCTGTCAGCGGGTAATATGAAATGTCGATGCTGATTTTCATCGTAAAAAATGTTTTTGGTTATTCCGCCAGATTTTTTGAGCTTCTTCTGCTTTTAATAATCTTGTACAGATAAAATAAAGCCGCTCCGCCCAGTACAGCCAGCACAACGATATCAATCACGTGCGAATACTTCATCACCTCTTCCCAGTTTTCGCGAAGGATAAACCCAACCCAGGTGAGAAATGTATTCCATATACCCGCACCAATAGTAGTGAAGAGTATGAATTTTGGAATATTCATTTTCCCGAATCCGGCCGGGATTGAAATAAGATGTCGAACAATTGGAATAAAACGGGCAATCAAAATGGTGATTTCTCCACGTTTCGCAAAGAATTTTTCCGACATTTCCAGATGGTGCTGATTCAGCAACAAATATTTTCCAAAGCGCGCTATGAATGGCTTTCCGCCATAATAGCCGATGTAATAGGAAATCATAGAACCAACAATACTTCCAAGTGTTGAAGCAATAATAACTCCTGCCCAGGTCAAATTGCCATCCACAATATTGAAACCTGCAAAAGGCATCACGGCCTCACTGGGTATTGGAAGCACCATGCTTTCCATCACCATCAAAATAAAAATGCCAACATATCCTGTTGAAGCAATAAAGGCAGTTGCCCACAACGCAATTTTTTCTGTAATTCCCATAGCAGTTTAAATAATGCTCAAAAATAGCAACAATTTGAAAACCGGGTGAAACAAATATTCGGTTCAGGCAAATCTGCAGCTTCCGGAAAATTTGGATTCGGGATAAATAAAATATTTCAACCAGATTTCCCGTTGATATTCTATTGAGCCATTTATTCACAAAAACCCTAAGCCATGAGAACCATCATCTTCGCAGTAATACTGCTTGCAGCCTTTGTTTCGCATGCACAAATGATTTCGGAACTGCAAAAATCCGGTAGCATAAAATGCTATACCATTGGCAATGATTCGAGTGTGCATTACGCGCTGCCATTGGCTATTCGCCTCGTGAATGCTGCTAAAACAAAGCTCGATGTGAAGATTCCGGCCGGATTTGTTTTCGTTGCAACGGATTCGTCCTATCAGAATATTGTAATCACTGAATCCATAGTCGCCACGCTGCAGCCAGGACAAACGAAACAGATAAACCTGCGCGGCATGTGCATGGAACAAAGCGATCATGCGCCCAGCGGAACCTGTCATTACAATCCCGATAAAATGGCAGCTGATAAAATTGTAAAACTTGCTCAGTTTATCGAGAAAAACAAATTCTGGTCTCCCGCCGGACAACAAGCCATGTGGACACTCATCGACGATGAACCGCTCTATGGGGTTTCATCGCTCGACACCTCTCAGGCAGCCATTTTGCAGAAATATTTATCCGAGCTTACCGGAAAAAAAATCGAGGAAATCCCCGCCGATGAGTCATATTTATACGATTATCAGGTAAAGCCGCACAAAGTGACTGTTGGCGGTGAAGTTGAATTCAATATGAAGCACAAAATAATGGTTGTCTGGGCACTTTACAGCGAAGATGGCATTCTGCTTCGCGAAATGTATAACGGCCCCGTTGAAGGTCACCAGACGCTCAATTTCGAGTATGATGCCGAAGTCTATTCCGATCCGGTGTATTACCTGAAGCTGGTTGCCGACGATAAAATTCTTTACAATAAAAGATTATCGTTTGACCGGTAGATTTATTTAATTCCTCGAAGGGTAACCCTTCGAGGAATTGTAAATATTTTTATTTATATTTGTCTCAAAATAACTCAACATTATGAAACTATTCATGTTTTTCGTCGCAGCATTTGCCACAATGTCTTCACTGAACCTCAATGCTCAGAACACCTACAAAATCTCACTTGCTGGGCAGACAACCGATACCATTTCACGACAGGAAATTGCAGCTAATCCGGTTGTGGCCGTGATCGGTGTTTCACAATCGGTTGAATTATTTGAGGTTGAATCCTTTGAGTTTACTTATATGAATTCCGACGGAGATCTGATTACCATTGCAACAAAAAGCAACCGTCTGAACGATGGAATGTTGAGTGCGCTTAAAAACGCATCACTGAAAAAAATTTATCTGGAAAACGTTTTGTTCACACTTAACGGAGAAACGAGACCAGCAGCCAGTGCAAGATTCTTTCTCAAAGACTGATATCACACACTAAGCTTTTGACTCATTAAAACCTGATTGTTTTAAAACAGACACAGCCCGATACCAACGGTAAGCCGCGGTAGTTCGGCTGAATGGAAGGGCTGTTTGATAATATCACTCATTCTGTATCGGCCGAAAATGGTGAATTTGTTAATGCCAATGGCAGCATACAAGCCATACTGGTATTTCTCGACATAATGCAGGCGGCTTATTCTGTTGCGTTCGATCTGATTAAAATCAATTTCATCTTTCGTCGCCAGAGTGCGATTGAAATTCCAGTCAGCATAACCTCCTGCATCGAGATAATGGCCAATATAATTGCCCCGTTTTGTGTCGAAATTAAAACGGAAGTACAACCCGGTTCCTAATGTCATAACACTAATACTCTGAGATTTATGCTTTAGTGAATCCGGGAACGTCTTGGTATCATTCTGCGCATATGAATAATTGTACGTGTCAAAATCCAGCAGATATCCAACGGAAAAAAAGTTGCTTACGCGATGTTTCCACATCCAGCCGACTCGAACACCTGAGGATGAAAAAGGCTGCACGGTAGCAGCATCATTGGTTTCAGTTGGAATGGCAAAGTGCCAGCCTACGAAGGAGTTGAAAAAACGTTTTCCATTCGGGCCATTGTCCGGACGCAAAGTGTCGTAAGGAGTGACCGTTTCGTCAACAACAGGGTACTGAGCCATAGAGGCTAAAACAATCAAAAGAAACAAAAAAGAAAATGATATTTTTTTCATGACAATGTTTTTAGAATTTATAGGATTCGTTCAATCCGCTATAATGTACTCTCAGAATATCGCCGGGCTGAAAGTCGCTCCGGTTCATGCGCAGCACTTCATAATCAGATACAGAAATAACCTTGTACCAAATCAATTTTCCATCAGGTTTGCTGCAATGCACATAACAGTAATTATTTTCAGTGCTGTCGGTCGGATCTTTTACCACAGAAACGATTACAGACGTGTCAGCAAGCAAAATGTCAATGTCGGCCAGTGATTCCACCTCAATATTCATAAAATACGATGCCTGCGGAATTCCATAGCCGTGCGCGTAATCGTAATATGGGTAAAGATGTCCCGATTTCTGAATTTCAAGAAACATGTCATAAGCTTTCACACCGGGCTTTGCCTGCATAGCACAAGCTGCGAATCCCGCTGTCAGTGGCGACGCAAATGAAGTTCCGTAATGCACACCCGTACCTTTTTTGCCGTAGGCATATACTTGTCCGGCCGCACAGACATTGGGTTTCAGACGTCCGTCGGCAGTAGGGCCAAAGGAACTAAAGTTGATGTGATAGCCAGAGTAAGGATCTACACCACCAACCGATAAAATACTATCGGCGTCGGCAGGCGCCCCAATGTATTTCCAGTCGCCATCGCCCTCATTGCCGGCTGCATTCACCACCAGTATTCCTTTCGAAGCAGCCATATTGGCCCCGCGAGTAACAAACGATGTCTGACCATCCATTTCATAAGGGAAATAACGGTGAAAAGTATAGCCGAGGCTGCTGTTTACAACATCGGCCCCGTTCTGGTCGGCCCATTCAAGCGCAGCCACCCAGTTTTCTTCTTCGGAAAAGGGCTCAGCATTGACCTCGGTTCGGGCGAGCAGAAATTCAGCATCAGTCGCCATTCCAAAAGGATCGCCAGCAGTATCAATTCCCGCAATGCAGCACATAACCGTGGTTCCGTGCGAGCTAAAGCCATACACATTTTCCTTATTACGAGTAAAATCCCATGTTTTGATGATTCGGTTGTTGTCGCGAACGTGTTTGAAACAAGGCAAAACATCAACGTTTGGAAAACCTCCGTCGAATATGGCAACCCGGATTCCCTTGCCGGTGATTCCCGCTTCGCGGAAAATTTCAGTCCCCATCAAACTGAGCTGTTTGCCCTGTAAGCCAGGCGCTCCACCGTAAATAACAGTTGTTGGAGAGTCTTCTGCTGCGACAAAATGCCCATTTCCGGCGGGTTCAATTTTTTTGACAAACGACAATGTCCGAATGTTATCAATCTGATTATCGGTTGCATACAAACAAACGGCGTTGAACCACCGCGAGGAATACCTGACACTATCGGTCATTTGAGCTAAAACCGCCACATATTGCTGATTAACAGGAATATCGGAGTAATCCCAGACTGGAATTTCATTCACGACCCGACGTTCAATAGCTTTGGAATCAAAAAATTCAAGAGGGTCGTAACCTGTTGTGTCTTTGTCGGTGAGATAAACCCAGTATTTGTTTTGAGCGCTACTCAAAAGTGATAGCAAACAAATAAAGGAAGTAAAAAGCAGACGCATATTTTTTTTGTAAAAATACTGAATTTTAAAATTCAAAGACAAATCAGGCATAAATCATAACTGTTTGATATCCTTTATTTTAACGATTTTCGAATTATTGTAGTAAAAAGGGAAACACTATATTTTACTTGTTTATTCGTCCATAATCTACCCCATTCGTCACAAATAAATGTGTCTGCTTTGCAAAAAAAGATTGGATATTTATTTGTTTTTCATACAGTTACAAAAGCAAATACTCGAACAACCAAATTATTACACCACTAACAAGCTTACAGTATTGCCGTATATCGATTTTAATAAGCAATTAAAGGTACTTTTGTCATTGAACAACGAAAGTAAATATTACTAATGCGACGAATGCGGAATTTAATATGGCCTGTTTTGTTTTCGGTTACAACAATTTCTGTTTTATGTTTTGTTGTGAAGCCGGAAATTCTTACCGGAACAAATATAACTACCAAAGAAATAGCTGGTAAAGGTTTGTACCCTGCCACTACATATGCAAGCGCCAAAATGGTGACCACTGGCTCGTTCATGCATCCGGTTGCGTTCAAAGCATTATCCCATAGATCATTAGAAATATCATCGGATTTGAAAATTGCATTACGCTTTTACGTGAGTGATAAAAAATTAATGGGGAAACATTTTGAAAAAAAACATTGCCATCAGTCTGTGAAATCCAGCGCAGGATTTTTTCAAGGGGCCTATGAACAGGCGCTTTAAGCTGAAAATCATTTAGCAATCAACAAAAAAGCAAAACCGTTATTCTATTCACTCCATAGTGTGATAAACTACCGGAGAGCATCGTAGAACATGGAATTCCGCCAGAGGGCGGACCAGCTGTCGGTTTTGCTGCAAACATAACGATTCCATATCCTCTGCCTCCTTCGTCGCCATCGGACGATGGAATATTATGTTTGCAGAAGCTGTCGTTTTGAGACATCCACACGGACTATTCAAAAATTTGACAGAGAAATTCTTTGTAATATCTTTGCTGCCGTAAATAAACCGATGAGCATAATCGATTATATATTCAGTCTGATTCCGGTTGCTGAAAGTATTTTCTCTGCAGTGTTATTTTTGTGGTTGTACCGTAGCAGCAAAGAGAAACAGCACGTTCAGCTGAGTATATTTTTTGTTTTTCTTTCTTCATTCTATCTGATGTCGATGCTTTTCAACAGCGGGCTCCATCAGATTATCCCGGTTTTGTATGTTCTTTCATTACCAGTTACTCTTTCGATACTGCCCTCCTTTTATATTTATCTGACTTCGATAACCGGGCGTTCAAAAAATCATTCAGTTCATAAGCTCGTTCATTACGCGCCAGCCGTAATTTTTTTCTGGATGTTAATGATGTTTTGGTTTGAACCAGCTTCAGTACAATATGATTATACAACAGGAAATCTGCATGACTTGTCCGATTTACCACTACTGAATTTTATCCGTTTAGTTTATCGGATTGGTGTTTATACAGTTATTCATGCCCAGTTCGTTGTGTATTTCATATTGTTACTATTCGAGTTGCGAAGGTGCAGACGCCAGATTGAAAACCGTTATTCGCTCAACGAACAAATGAATCTTTCAGGAATAACCTATTTTGTTCTGTTTTTCATTTTACTCTATATTCTGATTACATTTTCACACTTTCTCGGAGTATCAATTTATCCAGTGTCCCGCGTCATTTTCAATACCATGTCTTCAGGGATTATAATATTCCTTTTAATCAGAGGATTGAGATTCCGGGAAATGGTAAATACTGAGGATACGGAAACGGACAAAGTTTAAAACTTGCTGATTTCTGCAATGACAGCAGGCATATCGACATCTATTACTTCGATTTTTGCTTTGGAATAAAATGGTAACCGACCTGAATAATGTTGCTCTAGCGCATCCCGGTCAATATTCCCGTCAAACATTGCTACCAATGGCCGGTCGCCTTTTCTGTTTCTGAGTCGGTGAAGAATTCTGCCAAAAGGAGTATTGAGCCAGATCGTTACTCCTTCTTTGTTTAGACGATCCATATTGTCGAAAAAGCATGGAGTGCCACCCCCGGTAGCCATAACAAAATCGTCCTGCTCCAGACAATGCAACAAGCACAGCAACTCTGTCTGCCTGAATTTATCTTCGCCAAACTCACGAATCCAATCACCGGAAGTGCGTTGGGTCCGATCGAAAATCACCTGATCAAGATCTATAAATGGCTTCCCAAGCGCACTTGCAAGTCGCCTGCCGAATTTCGATTTCCCCGAAGCCATATAACCGATGATGAATATCTTCATGTTGCAAAAGTAATACATATGTGCCTGAACTCAAAAATCATGTTTGAATACAATGGCTGTTATGTGTTTTTGAATTGTCTGCTCTCTTATTTATTATGGGGCTCTTGTTACGACATTCCACCGTTCCGGCCGGTTAAAAATCCCTCGAAGTGTTCAAATCCCTTCGAAGGATAGTATTTGGCCGGGATAATTGAATGGTGACAAAGCAAACGCCGAATAATACGTACATCGGGAAGAAATAAATAGCTGAGCTCATGCTTATCATACCAATGGTCATTCCGATAAGTGAAAGACTGGAGGCTTTTGAAAAATACCTGATTCCGGGAGAATCAGTGCTTCTAAATATCAGATACAGACGCCGGGTAAGGAGAAAGTACCAAACGCACCATAAAATAAAAAACAATACACCGGCCTCAACCAGAATTTCTACCCAGAAATTGTGCATGCTGTAGACGTTGTGGGTGTTGTTGTTTTTCATCTGAACAACCTTTGAATTACCAGCTCCAACGCCAAGTCCATAGCTTTCTTGCAGCGCTTCGATTCCGTTGGAGACGAGATTCTGCCGGATGGCAATCGATGACGTATCGTTCACCTGCTCGTGGTCGGTGAACAAATATTTACCCAGTGCATCGGTGGTGGTTGATACTTCGGTATATTTCACCGTATAATGTTTCTGAATTGACGGCAGGCTCAGTACAAATGCAATAGAGACAACAGCGACTCCACTCAAAACCCATAAAACATGCCTGCGCTTTAGATACAAAAACACAAATACAACAGCCATCAATGCCAGCCCAATCAAGGCACCACGTGAGCCGGTGAGAAAAATTATCATCACCGCAGCAATTGATCCCGCTATGCAAATAAATATCCGTCGATAAAACATGAAAAATGGCAGCACCACAAGCATGGCGGCCGAGAGATCGTTCGGGTTCCAGCGAAACCCTGTCGGTGTATGAGAAATAGCATTAATAATATCGGGTGACAGATTTATATTGTACCCTACTTCGCGCCTGAAAAACACAACCCATTCCGAATAGGGCGAGATGGGCCATTGAATGCCGGTAAAACCTTCGAAGAGTGCCAGCAACATCTCGCAAAGAAAAATAACGCCAACAATCTGTAATATTTTATTCAGGTCTGCTACACTTTTTACAGCATAGCTGAAAGCCATAATTATGATTATTCCATTGGCAATGTAGAACAGATAATACAGCGCCATTTCTCTGTTGGCGCACCAGACGAGGGTGACCGTATACCAGACCAACATCACCACGAAAATATTTCCGAAGTCCACACGCGTGTGTTTCTTCATCAAGTCTTTCCGCAAAAAAAATGAGGAGGATGCAAAATCAAAAATTAAAACAACTGAAAATAAAAGTGCGGCAATATGAAACAGATACAGCGGCCCATAGCTAATGCCGAGGCCTATAACAGCTGTGAAAATGACCCACGCAGCAATTTTCTGTTTACTGTTCATTTGTTACAAATAATTTTTCCACGGCATCGAGTTCTGCAGCGAAGCGCTGCTCCCATGACCAAAGTTTTTCGTGTTCTGTTGCTGCAATCTCGCTCAGGATATGCTTTCGGATATCCGCATCATTACAAACACGCAGCATATCCTTCGCCATGTTTTCGATCAGGTGGTTATCAACGTTGTAAATAAAACCGTTTCGGCCGTGTTCAATCCATTCTTTGGTAGTGCCGTTGTTGAGTGTGAAAATAATTTTATTAGCGCGGATTGCCTCCAAAAGCGGGTTTCCGACATTCGAAAGATCATAGGTCGAAATAAAAACATCGGCCAGATTGAGATATTTGTTCACTTCAGAATTCGGAACACCACCTGTAAACACAATAAACTTTTCCATGCCGCTGGTCAGGACTTCCTGCTGATATTGCTTCAGTAAAGCGCCCTCTCCTACTCCAATGTACAGAATATCCATGTAACCGAGTTCTTTGACAAGATAAGAAATTACATCAATAATCCGATCGACTCTTTTCCATTGTTCCATGCGGCTTACCGACAGTACAACCCTTTTGCTGCCATCGGGATTGTACTTGTTTTTCAGGTCGGCAAAATGCTCTGCAGACAACTTCTGCTCATCGACTCCGTTGATCCAGAATTTAAGATTGTGAAGCGCTCTGCTGCGAAGTTTCTTCATTGCAAAATCGCCTTCAGTGCCGTCGTTGGTCATAATGCACAGATCGGCTCTGCTTTTTAGCGCAATCACATCATCGATATTCAGTAATCGCTTCAACCAGTTTTTTTCACGAATGTACTTCGCCATCCATGTGCCCTGAAAGCGCGAAATGACTTTAATATTTCCAAGCCGTCCCCAGAAACCCAGCCAGGCCACAGCACACACACCATGGACTTCGTAGCCATAAATAACATCGAATTTCGCATTCGCATTTTTCATGTATTTACGCGCTCTGCGGGCGAGTCTGAAAATAGTTAGCCAGCCCGCCAGTTGCGAAAACAGCGTCTGTAAAAAATGCCAGCGGATATTATTCCGGAACCACGATAGTGGCATCGGAAAACGAATCACTTCGATTCCTTCCGGATTTATTTCCTTCTCATAATAGTAATTTCCGGCTTTGCTGTAATCGCGGGCGACAATGTAAACCACATTCCAACCAGCAGCAGCAAAGGCTTCCGGTGTTTTGCGGATTACCTGAATCGATTTATCTTTGAAATCATTCGCAGATAAAAACAGTACCGAGCGATTGTTCTGAATAGCACTTTTCATGACCGGGGCTGATTAGTTAGAACTCGGTAAACCTTAATTTCATTCTTATTAAACACTTCGCTGAATCTGTCTGAATAATTTTCAAATCTAAATACGGGCTCGCTCACGCTGCTATTCACAACAACAAAATCAACGTCATGTTTACCAATGATGGCTGATGCCTCTCCGGCGGAGATGCTGTCGTTGAGCAAACGGTCCACATCGCGCTTGCAGTCCTCCATGTCAACAAGATCGACGGCTCCGTTGAACTGAATCACCAATGAATGTATCTTGTGAAACTCAGCAATATCGGTGCTTGTAAGCGGATCGGACAACACCACGCTGTTCTCCTGAATAATATTTTTTAATTCAAAAACCAGTGGCAACTCATGTTGTGAAGTCCCTGCCGAAACTTTCAGCAACACGCTGCCAGTGAAAATCAAAACCAGCAAAACCGCAGCCAGCCTCTGTTTCCATGCTGTAAAAAGTTGCGGATATTTATTTAAAAGGTACTTATAAATCATTGACAAGACAAGTCCGCCCATTAAAAAATACATAGGCATGCGTAGCATACGGATAATGGCTACATATGAAATCAAATCGCTGAGCCATGGCACAACAAAAGGGTTGAAGACAATGAGAAAAGCTGCAAGAAAACCTGAAGCAACAAAATTGATCATCAACCTGTTGGCGTCAGCTTTGCGGCTCCTGAAAAGCAAATAAAAAGTTGCAGCCAGAGCCAGCAACATTCCAAATTTGTAATATGATTTCACGGAAAAGGCAAACAGGTTTTCGCTCAGATAGAAAAACTTGTAATGATTATGCCATATCTGCGACGATGATTCATGAATGTAATTGAAATTTGGAATAAGCTTCAACCAAAGCAATGGAGCCGATACCAGAATGGTTAGCCCAATTACAGTCAGAATTTTTTTATTGTCTTGCTGCGAAAACCCTCTTGATAAAACATTAATAAATAAAACCCCCGTAGCAATTATCACGAAAAACAGAAACCCATTCTGATGAACCAAAAGCATCGCTGCAACTGAAAGTGCTGCTCCCGCAACATTAAGCAATTTCCGGGTGTTCATGTAAGTAAAAAGCATGGAGAACGCAACGGGCAGCATCAGCCACAAATAGACTCTGTTTGGGTAAACCATGGTGTCGAAAACGGAACCGTACTGAATCTGCCAATAATACAACGAGAGGAAGAAAAAAGAAATCAGTGAAAATATTTTTACAGACCTGCTTGCAGACAATGAATGCAAGAGACTGTAAAGAACAAAAGGAATCAGGAAAGATAAAACAGGCGACAAATAATGCCATACAATGGAGAGTTCGAGCCCCGAAAACCGCGAAATCATTACAAGCAGAACATAGTATGTATCGTATGCATGATCAGGTATGATCGGATTTCCCGGGAGACTGTAATAAGCATTGCAAACCACTCCTTCCGACATCATGTTCCTGATTACCTGCAGATGGATGGCGGCATCGCCCCGTGGGAACCAGCCCGAATAAAGCGAAACGAAAAATCCACCAACAGCTGCAATCAGAACAACAATTACTTCTGGCGAAATCAGGGACATCAATGAACCAATCCGCTTTGTATTTCGCTTTCTCCAACTGAAAAAAGCAATCAATAAAACCAACGGAGTTACAATGAAATAAATGAGATGAATCACCTCAAAGCTGAAACCAAATTGGTAGCCGGCAAATGCAATGATTGAAAATAATACGAATCCGGCAGTGAAAGAATTACCGGCCTTTGCCGTTAGTGGTAAATCTCTGGAAAACAACAATTGCATGGCCATTCCCGGCAACAATATATACCACAGAAGCAATGCTGAAATGCTCATTATCCAGCCAATTTCAAACTGCATAATCATATCAGACTGCGTTTACAATATACAAACAGGAAATGTGTCATACGGAAAAATTACGCCGTTTATAATTGTTGAATTCAAGGTAAAGGCTCGTTTTGACGAATCACACGCGCCGGATTTCCAGCAATGATCACATTGTCAGGAAATGATTTAGTTACAACGCTGCCCGCACCAACCACCACGTTATTGCCAACAGCAACACCCGGCAGAATAATAACTCCAGCTCCAAGCCACACATTGTCGCCAATTACAATCGGATCTGCTTTTTCGATGATGCTCTTGTCAGCAAATCCATGATTTGAACTTATCAGTTTCACCCCCGGTGCAAACAGAAAATTTTTCCCGATTACAATACCATTCAGGGCCTGAAAATAGCAATCACCACTCAACGCGAAACTGCCAATGGTTGTAGGATCAAATGACATTTTGATATTCTTCATACCAATGATGCGAGAAGTGAAATGCAGCGGGAATCGCACTCCCCGGTTGATGCCGTAAATTCTGCGATACTTCCAGCTGATCCACAACATCCCCAAAGGCACACGCCCAAAAAGTTTCCAACGCTTGTGGTAGTCCCTGATGCAGGGAATAAAACAAAACATATTCAAGAATCCTTTTAAGAAGCTTTTCATTTCATATTTTTCAAATATATCCAAAGATACAAGCCCAGCAAAGCATAGATAACGGTTCCGGTGATACTCATCAGGTACAAAGATAAATAATAATCATTGCGCAGACCGCCAATAACCAGCGCTCCTACCTGAAGAACAAGCGCAACAGCATTGAACAGAACTTCGATATTTAATTTTTTGAATACAAGTAATAGCGAGCTCTGCGAAGAAACAACAAAACGAACAGCATAATAGAGCGTGAAAATAACCAGAATGTTTCCGGCTTCGGTCCATTCGTTTCCGAAAATGTATCCGAAAACATTATCACCCCACAACATGACGATGATCACCGGTGCAACCAGCCCAAGAAACAGGCGTGTTGTGGTTTTCATATACAAAGGAAAAACGCGGCGGCCATTGTTTTTCATTTCAACAGCCTTCTGATAATAGACCTGTCCCAGCGAGCCGGCTACAAGCGACAGCGGAGAATTGAACAAGCGAATTATGAGCGAATAGAAACCAACAATTACAACGTCAAAATAAAATCCAAGTAAAAAAATCGGAGCCTGTTCTTTCAGAATATTCAGAAAAATGCCGACACCACTTTTCACAGGATATTCTTTGTATTCCTTCAGCACACTACCAATCTGCGACCATGTGACCAGGCGCCCCAGTCGTTTTAGTCTGATTCTGGAAAGATAATACAGGCTCAAAAGAATCTGTCCGAAAATTGAAGCAATGACCATTGCACCGGAAAAATACGACGCTGTGCCGAATCCGATGTTAAGCACTGCAGTGGATGAACTCTGCACAATTCTTCCAACCGAAAGAACCCCAAATCTTTTACTTCGGTTGTGCCAGTAATTGCATGCCTGAATAACGCCGTTGGTAAAAACCGCCAGAGGAACCAGCCAGAGCAAAGACTCCAGATCGGGCATATCGAGCATCACACTGATGTCGGACCTGAAAAACAGTGCTGGAAAAAGCAATAAAAGCGAAAGAAAAAAGGCAATCAGAATGCTGCCGGCAAACATATTGAAAGCCTTGCGGTCTCTCGCTGGCAGCAACAACGCTAGTTCATAGCGACCGTTGGCAATTACTGAAAAAATGCCTACAATGGCAAAAAAAGTTCCCCAGACTCCAAAATCCTCAGGGGTAAAAAGCCGGGTCAGAACAGGCATAATGAGCACCGGTATCACCAGGGCTATCGAAGAGCCGGAAAGCAGCACCATGACATTTTTCAGAAAGTCATGCCGGTTAATCTTATCCCTGAGTTTTTCGCCCATAATATTTCGTTCTTTTCGGCTGCAAAAATAAAAGGCAAAAGTAACGATTTTTAGGGAGCGACACTCCGGAGCAAAACATGAACTAGGGTCAACGCATTAAACTTTACAAAAACAGCCGGAATCGTAGTTGCACAAAGTAACTCGAAGTTCTACACAACGTCGCACAAAGTAAAAAGTAAGCAAAAGCCGTTTAAAAAAAACAACGTAGTTGTGTTAATCAATTACGCAAAATGAATTCTGAAAGCGCGCTTTCAAATTAACTTTGCTGTAATTGATATCGGCTTTTGCCAGATTAAATCTACTCTGTGTACCTCTGTGCGTACTCCTTTAAACTCTGTGTCACCTGGGTTTCAATTGCATAACATTGCATGATTGAAGTCGGCATCGGATGCATTAATCAGAGGTATTCAAATGCATTTTAATGCGTCGACCCTGTCAAAACATGAACCTGCTGTGCAGGCAAATGCAGGGAAATATGTACATTTGTATCCTCATGAAAAGAATCCTTTTGCTCAGCGACATCAACTCGGCACACACACAGAAGTGGGCCCGGATTCTCGTGAGCAAAGGCTTTGCAGTCGGAATTTTTTCATTGTCGTTGCCAGGCAGCAACTGGTATAATGATCTCGGTATTATATTGCTTTCGCAGGGCGGATTCAGCAACAATACTTTCAATGCAGCATCGGGCAGCAAGATTTCTTATCTGAAAAAACGAAAAGAAGTACGTGCTGCTATTGAAAAATTCAAGCCCGACTACGTACATGCACATTACGCTTCGAGCTACGGCTTATTGGGCGCACTGAGCGGCTTTCATCCTTATTTCATTTCCGTGTGGGGCAGCGATGTTCTGTTGTTTCCATCCAATCCGATTAAGAAAGCCATCATTCGCTACAATTTCCGAAAGGCTGACCAGATCATAGTTTCAAGTAGAACACTCGATGCAGCCTGTAGAAAATATACTTCAAAAAAACCGCAGATCATTCCCTTCGGAATTGATACCAAACTTTTCACCTCCTGCGAAAGGGCCGGCCGAAATGAAATACGCATTGGAACAGTGAAGTCGCTTAATAAAGTGTATGGAATTGATTTATTGATTTCGGTTTTTGCCAACGTTGTTAAACTGTTGGCTGAGAAAAAAATCACGCTGACCATTGTAGGCGAAGGACCCGAGTTGGAAAATCTGACTGCACTTGCCGGATCACTCAACATAGCTGATAGAGTATTTTTCCTGCCTCCTGTAAGCCAGCAGAAACTGGTTGAAATATTTCACTCCTTCGATATTGCTGTATTTCTTTCGCGCAGCGAGAGTTTCGGCGTAGCTGTGCTTGAAGCATCTGCCACCGGGTTGCCGGTTGTGGTTTCTGCAGTCGGTGGTCTCACCGAAGTAGTGGACGATGGAATCACCGGGTTTCATACAGAATGTGATAATCTGAATGAGGTCGCCGATAAACTAATCCGGCTAATAAATAATTCTGCACTTCGTGAGCAAATCGGACAAGCCGGCCGTGAAAAAGTTAAACGCGAATACGAACTGAATGACACCGTCAGAGAAATCTGCGATTTATATATGAAGGGACCTGCTGCATGAACATTCTCCTGATTAATCACTATGCCGGTTCACCTGCCATGGGCATGGAATACCGGCCCTACTACATGGCCCGGGAATGGACAAAAGCGGGGCACCATGTAACAATCGTTGCAGCCAACAATGCACATGTTCGCACAATTCAACCGCGGACTAAGCATAAGTTTCAGGAAGAAATTATCGACGGCATCACTTATTTATGGGTAAAGACGCCAGCCTATCATGGCAATGGTTTTAAGCGGATTCTGAATATGTTCTGCTTCTATAAAAAAGTAAAACGAGCTGCAAGAAAGCTTGCACTTAAATATAATCCGGATGCAGTGATTGCTTCATCAACTTATCCGATGGATAATTACGCTGCATGCAAAATTGCCCGAATTGCCAAAGCAAAATATTTCTTCGAAGTGCATGACCTCTGGCCGCTTTCGCCCATGGAACTTGGCGGATACAAAGCGTCGCATCCCTTTATTAAGTATTTGCAACACGCCGAAGATTTCGCCTACAAACATGTTGACGGAGTAATTTCAATGCTACCGAAAACACTGGAATATATGCAAAGCCGCGGGCTCGACCCCGGTAAATGGCATTTTGTGCCGAATGGGATTAACACCGCCGAATGGAATCAACAAGAGCCTATTCCAATTGATTTGAAGTTATTATTGCAAAAAATAAAAAGTGATTTCGATTTTATTGTTGCTTACACAGGAAGTATCGGAATTGCAAACGCACTTGATTCTTTTATTGCAGCAGCAGCATTAATGAAGGATTTCAAAACAGCTTTCATTATTGTTGGGAAGGGACCTGAAAAACAGCAGCTCATAAATTCATCACATAAACTCAATAACGTGTTTTTCTTTGAATCTGTAAAGAAAAGCCAGATTCCGGATTTACTTTCTTATTTCGACGTGCTTTACATTGGTCTTCAAAGGCAATCTCTTTTTCGGTTCGGGGTTTCCCCAAATAAAATATTCGATTACATGATGGCAGGGAAACCGGTTTTACAGGCCATTGAAGCCGGAAATGACATAGTTGCAGATGCAAAATGCGGCATCACCGTTATGCCGGAAAATCCCGAAGCCATTGCATCCGCATTGCGGGAATATTTATGCATGAGCATTGATGATCGCAACGCACTGGGTAAATCCGGACAAGCGTATGTTCTGCGTAACCACGATTACAAAATACTTGCAGCAAAATTTATCGACATTCTTTCGGCAAACAGTAAGTCAGATCAGGCATAATGCAAAACAGACAACAAATACATGCAAACATCAATCACTGGCTGACAGCGATTCTGCTATTTGCATTGCCTCTTTACAAAAAAGCAACACCGATTATTGTAATACTGCTTTTATTAAACTGGCTCGCTGAAGGCCGCTTCAGAGCACGGTTTACAACGCTGTTTACCAACAAAGGCATATACCGTTTTGTATTTGCTTTGCTCATTCTGTTTTATATAATGCATGTTGCAGCCCTGTTATATACTGACAACAGCAAAGCCGGATTGTTTGAGCTTGAAAAAAAACTTTCATTTCTGGTCCTTCCATTGATATTTTTTCCTGTATCAAATTCCGGATTTTCACGCACACAACTTAAACAATTGCTGCTTTCGTATCTGGCAGGCACGCTGGCCATTTCGCTTTTCTGCCTCACGCAGTCGCTCATCCGGTTTGCCCAAACAGGTGATTCCTCTGTGATGTACTATGTCAATTTCACGCAATTTGAGCATCCGACCTATTATGCCATGTACATGATTACAGCGCTGATATTGGTGGTTGGCGTATTAATTACAGAATGGAAAAACCTTAAATCCATTTTGAGAATTGCAGCAGTGGCGCTTGTGCCCTATTATATCCTGATAATAATGCTTGCCAATTCCCGCGCAGCCATCATTGCAATGACGCTTGTTGCCATACTGACCATCGTATATTTTATTATCAGAACAAAAAAGTACACAATCGGACTAATCCTTTTATTGGCTCTGTGTGCGGGTTTCCCAGCTGGACGCTATCTGATGCCCCATGTGTATGACCGTTTCCTTTTCGGGCTGGACGAAGTTTTTGCTGCCAGGAAAATGGAAGATATAAAACACTGGAACGGCACCACCCTTCGCGTTCAGGTGTATTACTGCGATGCTGAACTGATCAAAGAAAATTTCTGGGCCGGTGTTTCACCAGGCGACGTGTGTGATGAACTCGCCGGGAAATACAGCAAATATGGATTCCGACACGCCCTCGAAAGAAACTACAATGCGCACAATCAGTTTTTGCAGACCTTTATTGGTCTGGGCATCGCCGGATTTCTCGTCTTGCTGTTGATAGTTTTGATTCCATTTATTTATGCTGCGCGTAAAAACGATTATGTATTGATGGCGTTTACACTAATGGTGTCGGTGCTTTTTATGTTCGAATCGATGCTGCAGCTTCAGGCAGGAATAATGTTTATAGCAGCAGGCATTAGTCTGCTGACCATACGAAACAGAAAAACTATTATTGAATAAAAATACTTAATTCATTTTTGACCTGCGTCCGCATGGATTCGGACAGCTGCCGCAATTTCCGTCACAGCGCCATACATTGACGACCGGCTGAAAAACGATACTATGCGCCGAAGTCCATTGCGAATAAGCCTTGTCAGCTGTAACGGTCCGTAGCTTCCAGTAAAGCGGCTGAGAGCTGGCCTCTGTAAAGCTCAGGCTATAAACGGTATCTTTCACTAACACTGTCTCAGCGGATTCAAAATCGCTGCTCCAACTGTACATTAGTTCGTATTTGTTCTCGTTTCCTGTACTGTGCCAGGCAAACATCACGGATTGTCCGTTGATAATAAGCTTGTTTGCAGGAGAAAATACCATGGGCGTATCCGGCATAAAATCTTCTATGCTGGTATTTGCAAAATCGGCCGATCCGGGAATAATCATCGGTCGGGATGCACTTACACTGCTGGATTGTACAGATACAAATCCAACTACAAATACAACAGAAGTTAAAATCAAAAGTCCGGGCAGAAGCCGCTTTAAAAAAGAAATCGCTTTCACTTTCACAATTCAAAGTTTTTTGAGACCTTGCTTTGACGAAAAATTCCCGCCTGTGTAAAATGAAAAAACAATTTTTAAGAATTTTTCACAAAAAAGCCTCCGGAAATATAACTCCGGAGGCTTGTGAGATTTTTAGAAAAACGTTTTATTTCGAAGCGTTCACGACTTTTACGGATTCAGATGCAGCTTTCAATAAAGGATCCGAAGACAATTTGCTGCCGGTGGCCTCTACCATCCATGCATCAGGTGTCAGGCGGCCCAGCGAATAAATGCGCAGAACCTCACCTGCAAAATCTTTTCCTTTCAGATGCTGCTCGAGCTGAAACTGAATGAGATGGCCAAGTGGATAAGCGGAGAGATAAAGTGGTGCATCTATCATATGGCTGTAAATCGCCAGAATTGTCTGATCCTTAATGCCGAATACTGGCGCATAATACTTGTTCCAGACATCTTTGGCAATGATAATCACCTGCTCTTTCAATTGCTTCGGCGTTGCATCAGGATTTTCATACATCCATTTCCAGACATTCATGTCAACAAGGCTTACACCCATAATTTCGTACAATGACCAGGCAATTTCAAGGTTTTCGTATTCATGAACGAGCGCATCATTGTTCTTCATGCCGAGCAATTGCAGATCGCGGCTTTGAAAAACAAAGGCAAGCGCCTCAGTGAATGCGGTGTTGGGCACACCATGCAACATGTAGTTGTCAACGAAATGGATTGAAACGGTTTGCTCTACATTATGACCAAATTCATGCACGGCAATGTTATATCCTTTGTAATTCATTCCTGTGCCGGCAATACGGGTGCGAAGGTGACTTACATCATTTTTCATGGCCGATCCCCAGGCATGACCACTGCCAACGGCTGGATCAACAGCGATGTACGAAGAAATGTATTCTGCTTTTTGAGCATCAAATCCAAGTTTTTTCAAAAGACCGGGCAAAGCTTTATTAAATGCAATATTGTCGGGATAGAGCTTTTGAGTGACTTTGTCGAGTTCAGCCTCATTCAGCCCGGCACGTGAAGTGAATCCGTTGTACCAGATATCGAACGGGCGAAGTTTACGACCCAGACGATTTTCAATGGTTTTCCCAATTTCCTTAATCACAGGAGATGAGACAAAGCTGATGAAAAGTTTTTCAACATCGGCCTGTGCCATTTCCATGTCAGCGTCAAACTTGCGCGAAATGTAGTTTTCGTTGTAAGGATAGTATGGATCAAGTTCTTTAAGTGCTTTGAAATTGTTCAGCAATACTTCGTAGCGCTTGTCAGGTTCCGGATCTGCACTGATTTCTTTTCCATTTTCAGTCACTTTGTTGGTAACCGGATTCCACAATGCAGCACCGTTATTAATCACTTTTTGCGGTATGCTCTGATCGATAATCCGCTGCATAACCTGATAAATCATTTCTTGCTTTGCCAGGCCCAGTGTGGTGTCGGCGTAATTCGATTTGAGTTCGTCGCGCAGGCCCCAGTGGGTGATCAGTACTTTGTCTTCTGTAAAATATTTTTGGCCTTTATCATTCAAAAGACTGCCCATGTAGATATTATAATTCGAAATGTAGCTGTCGCTTTTCACCATGGTTTCCGATGCCTTCAGCAGCAGATCGGACGGAGCACGGGCGATGAACATATCGCCAAGCCGCGCCATACCCCACTGTCGGGCAGTCCATTTCTTACCCAGCTCATTTTTTTCCTTCAATGTGTAATATGGGAAGTTGAGCAGAACAGCAAAAGCTGTTTTATTATTGTACATGTCTTCGGCAAAATGAGCCGTCACATCCCAGGAGCCAAACATCTCATCAACCGGCATTACCGTGCCGCGTGGCTCATGAATATTGCGCATCAGCTCGATGGTCATCCTATTGTAATGACCATAAATCTGCTCGAAATAATAATTGTATTTATCAAACAATGTGTCGAGGTCGGTGCCTGTTGGCGTGAAATTATCAATGCAGAATCGGATGAAAGTGCTGTCGGCACCGTCCTCTTTACGCCACATTTCAGAAACCTGCTCGATTCCTTTATTAATGCGGAATTCGTCGGTCTTTCCGAATTTCGCCATCAGACTGTCTTTGGCTGTTGTCAGCGTTTCTTTTTTAATGCTGCTCATCGATTTTTTTTCTTTATCCTTTTTTGGTCCGCAAGCTGAAAACAGAAATGCTCCGGCAAGAACCATCATTGAGAGTAAAAATATTTTTTTCATTGGGGTGAGTTTGGAGAGCAAATATACATCAATAATATCAACTTTAAATGAAAGCTGCTGTCGTTTTCAATTTTGACAAAATGGTGGCAATTATTGTTGAAAAATATATATTCCAGATCTATTGCTAAGAAATATTTATTATCTTTGAAATAAAAGAATGAAAAATGTTGCACTGGTTTTTTATTTTCTAGTAGTTTTATCAACCAGTTTGTTCTCCCAGATTTATCAATGGGACTGGGTGGAGAAAATTGAAGGCAACGGAACTCAAAACATAACGGCTCTACATTGCGGAAACGGCAAGGTATTCCACGCCGGAACATTTCAGGACACCGTTGAAATTGGAGTTGATCCTTATATTGCTGAAGGAGTCAGTGATGCATTCCTTTGTGTTTATAACGACTCCAATGTTTTGATTAAAAAAATTATTTTTCATGGCAATGGCGTTGAAAGCATAGGCAGCGTTCTCACTGACAATAGTGGTAATTTTTGGCTGATCGGTGAAACTTCAGACACATTGAAATTCGACAATAACGTTCTTCCAAATACATCGGGCAATACTGTTTTCATCCTTAAGTTTGATCAGAATTTCATGCTTGTTTCATCTAAAATGAATTCAGGACCTGCAAGTGCTTATGTTTCGGGGCCAGTTGCCACCTGGAACCATGAGAACAGCCGAATCGTGATATCCGGAAACGTATCCGGCAATAATGTGTTTTTTGACGGCACTGAAATAGCATCTAACACGGTTTTTACGGCCAGTTATAATCCCGGATCCAATCAGTTTGAATGGGCAAGTCAATTCAACTGCGACGCATCGGTTAAAGATATTGTGATATGTGATTCCGGTTACATATATTTATCCGGTAGTTTTCATCATATCTATATTCCATCTCAGGGATTGAGTATGAATGCCAGTAGTGGTGCCGATGGATTTTTAATGAAATGCGATACATCAGGTAATCTTTTATGGGTTTCAAGGATTGGTGGTTATTATGATGAGCAATTGTCGAGTATTGAATTCACGGACAATCAAAATGTTGTAGTAACTGGGTATATTTCAACAACCGGGACAATTGTTTCCTCATACAACTGGCTTTTGGACACCATAACTCCATACGGCCCATACAACATGGGAGATATGGTTCTTGCAAAATACTCTCCTGCCGGTGAAGTCATACAGGTAAAAACAGCAGGTGGCAATAATAGTGATAAAGGGTATGACATTGGTAAAGACCAGAATGGATTGTTGTATATTTCAGGTAGTGTTGTATGGTCATATCAGGATTCAATATGGTTTGACAGTATTGGATTTCTTCATTATGGTGGCCATGTCCCCTTTGTTGCAATATACGATCAGGATTTGAATCCGCTTCACGTGTTTTATTCGCAATATTGCGATCATACAGAAGCACAGAAATTAGCAATACTCAATGACAGTAGTATATATACATCAGGAACTTTTTGCGGAGAATCCACTTTTTCGGACATCATTATTCAATCGTCAGATTTATGCCCTGGTTCTTGGGATGTGAGTGATGTTTTCATTTCTCATATCAGGAAAGCCAATATGTTTGGCCGAATTCAGGGGACATTGTATTTATCAGGTAACCCGCTCGAATTTATTGTAAGTCTCTTCCAAAAAACTGGTCCATCTGATGCATCTTTCATTATGAAGAAATGGACGGATTATCAGGGCCATTATTATTTTGATGTTTATAGTCCGGGCGAATATTTCGTCAGGGGTGAAACCTATGACCATTGTCCAACATATTACCTGAAAGAATACCTCTGGACCGAAGCAGAATTATTTGATATTCAAAGCGACACACTCATCGACAATATTGACATCCATTTGTTTGTAAATCAGAATCTGGGAGGCAATAATGAAATAAGCGGCACTGTTTATAGTCAGGATTCAATTCCTTTGCAATGGGTAAGGCTAATTCTGACTGATACTATCGGTACTTTCATTGCGATGGAATACTCTGACTCAATAGGATTTTATAAGTTTACAAATATCCCGGCAGGAACCTACAACCTGCTTGCAGACACTTCCGGAATTAATATTTCATCATACTACACTATCACCATCAATGATGCAAAAGCTTCTTACTCGGATTATGATTTTATAATGTGTATGAATTCCATGATCTGCACCTTGGGCGAAGTTGGAATAGCAAAACCAGCCCATCAATTAAATTGCATTTTCCCAAATCCGGCCAGCAATTTCTTTGTTATCAATGCGGAAAATATTATCCCGGAAAGCATATCTCTCTATTCTATAGATGGCAAAGAAATACAAATAAGTGTTCATGCCAGGGATCATCAATGTCAGGTGACATTGAACGAGGACATTTCAGGATTGTGTTTGTTGAAATTTAAAACATCCAATGACGAGTTTGTGTCCAGAATGGTATTGATACAACAATAATCATCAATGCCCGCCACAGCTACAACCACCTTCACCGGCAACAGGCAACCCAGCTTCAATCCAGGCATGCAGGCCTCCGTCGAGATTGTAGACTTCGGTGAATCCTTTTTGCTGCAATAAATCAACTGCCTGAACGCTGCGTATTCCGTGATTGCAAATAAGAACAAGCGGAGTATTTGCAGGCAGCTCTCCGACGAGTTCCTCAAGATGTGCCCACGGAAAAATCAGCAGCTGCGGGCAATCGACCGCTGAAACAATTATTTCATGTTCTTCGCGTACATCAACCGCCAGCGCGCTATTAGATTCAAAAGCCTTATAGGCATCGGCCGGCAAAACATGCCGGACACCATCGAGCTGAAAATTCTGATTGACCGGTGTTACAGAAAAAGCAAGCATTTTTTTGCAAAGGTACTGAATTCATCATGAGAATAACATTTTGCGATGATCTTAATATATAACTTTTTTGTTACTAACTTATTTGTTACTATCTATTTTGTTACTAACTTATTTGTTACTAACATAATTGTTACTACTAAAATTTGTTTATCTTTGTTGTAGAAAGAATTAGAAGCGGAAATCAACAAAATATGTGACATGGAAGCACCCTTCATTTTTGGAAAAATCGCACAATTTGAGGAATTCACTGGTCGCGAAAACCAGACTGAACGATTGATAACAAACTTCAGTTCCGGAACCAATACTATCCTGATTTCACCTAGGCGCTGGGGTAAAACTTCATTGGTGTTGCATACCTCAAGCGTTTACATGAAGCGGTACAAGAACGACCGGGTTGTAATTATTGACCTGAACAACATCAGATCCGAACAGGAATTCTATGAGAAATACGTCAATCAGATCATGCGGGCATTATCGACAAGAATCACTGAATTTACAGAAAACACCAAAACATTTCTGAGCAGATTCATTCCAAGAATCAGTTACAGTCCAGACCGGCAAAACGAAATTTCTGTTTCGTTAGACTGGGAAGCTGCTGGTCAGGATGCTGATGAGATTATCAACCTTCCTCAAAAAATAGCAGCGAAAAAAGGCATACGCATCATTGTTTGTCTCGATGAATTTCAGAACATTATGGTGTTTGAAAATCCGCTGGCGTTTCAGAAAAAACTGCGTTCGCACTGGCAAAATCACCGTCGTGTCACCTATTGCCTATACGGGAGCCGGCGTGGGCTGATGACCGAATTATTCACCCATTCATCGATGCCGTTTTACAAATTCGGAGACCTGATGTTTCTTGAAAAAATAGAGGAAAAGCAATGGGTAAAATTTTTCATCAAACGTTTTAAGGACACAGGTAAAAAAATCAATGCTGCCGATGCGGCACTGATAGCGCAGAAAGTCGAAAATCATCCTTTTTATGCGCAACAGCTTGCACAACTCACCTGGCTGCGAGCCAGAAAAACCGCCAACGCCGACATTGTAAACGAAGCCACAGAGAGTCTGATGGATCAACTCAGCTATTTGTTTCAGAATCTGGCTGACAGTCTACCATCGAGCCAGCTGGGCTTTCTACATGCCATCATCAACAAAGAAACAAAATTCACGTCAGAAACGGTTATTCTTCGCTATAAGCTGAAATCATCAGCACATGTTTCACGGATAAAAAAGTCACTGATCGACAAGGATCTGATCGATTACAACAACAAAGAATACAATCTGAATGATCCGATGTTCAAGCTCTGGCTGAAGACAAGATATTTCGCCTGATCGAAATCAAATTTTCAAAGCATTATTGATAGCTTCAGTTGCGTCCGTTTCAACTTTCTGCAATGTAAATACACCGCGCCGGGACGAAGAGTTGGCCATCGCGGAAATGTCGGATGCATTCACTATATATAAGTCAGCATATCCGACAGCAACAGCAAAAACAGTCGGTGAAAATTTTTCGACAACGGCCGTACACGAACCATTACTTAATCCAACAGAAAGACATGAATTGTCGCCACCATCAATAATCATTACCGTTGCATTTTTGACTTCTTGTCCATCCGGGGTCACAAACCTGGCAAGCACATTCACCGGTTCATTCATGCGATCGATTTTGTCGCAATTCACAAGCCCGAATCCAGTGATTGAAACCGAACGGGTAACTTGAACCGATCTGTCGATCATATACCTGCGAGCCATATATGCACGCACTTTTGAGGCATAATCCGTCCATGCTTCCCATGTCATGGCCAGCTCTTCAGGGGCCATTTTCGAATAGATAAGATTTCTGTTGTCAGCCAGCATTGAAAAAATAAAACCTTTGTTCTTTTTATCAAATTTTGCCCGCACTTTATTCAGACTTTTATTATATCGCTTGTTGAATTGCATATTTTGCAGCTGGGCCTTTTCGCTCTCTGTGAATTTGCCACGGTAAGGTACCGCGCTGAAATCAACTTTCCCCTTACTTGTTTTCAGAGTGACCGTAAAAAGCCCACTCTCACGGTCAAACTCCAGTCTAATATCATTGTACTTTTTCTTTGATACATATAATTTTGAAAAACCTGTTTTGTCGAGTGGCCCAACATATTTCCATACAATGTTTCTTGCAGAACTTAATTCAGGAAATGTTTTGTAGAAAAAGGCAATATCAGCATCCTTGCTCAGCACGGGCAACTGAAACAGCACTGCGGTGCGATTGCTTTTATCGGATAATCTTTTTATCCTGAAATACGGAATATGCATTTTTGAATACTGTTCTTTCTGAACTGCAGATGAGTCATACTTACCAAGAAAAATCGCACGTGCATAATCCGGCCTTTCCCAACGATCATCAAAAGAGAGGGAGTCTTTAACAAAAGTCCATGTCCCCCAGAATCTCCATGCGTCGGAATACACCGTCATGCTGTCGACGGCTGGCCTGGCTGAGGGTAACGGCTGAAGCGGTTCTACATACTGCCATTCCCCTTTTGCTTCATTGAATGTATAAAGATTAAATCCACTTTCAGTATTCGGCGTCGGCAATTCAATGTCGATTTTTTGACCCCGTCTGACTTTGAGCGCCTGACCATCTTTTTCGGCATACAATTCAAACATGCCAGCCGTTTGAAAATTTCCTGCGACCCCACCCGAGTCATACTTCATTGTAACACCTGAAAGTGCAAGCGCTGCCGGCGTTGTGAGATCACGAAAATACAACGTGTATCCACCCTCTACCATGTTACCATACTGATCGACAAGATCGTTTTTACCAATGCGGATCCTGTAACCTCCTGGTACAGCAATTACGGCATTCTGATTTGATTTTATATCAACACGGGTAAACAAAGGATCAATTTCTTTTATTGGTGCAGCAAATTTCCGGTTTTCAGGAACAACTCCGCTTGCATCAGCATGAACCGTTTGCCATCGGGTTTCAGGAGAATTCTCATTCAGTTCAGTGTACTTGTGAACAAGCACCCGGGCCGATTTTCCCGATGCCTCGAACATCATCTGTGGATATACCTGCAGCACCCAGCCCAGTAACAGGCCGGTCATAATGATTTTTGTTTTCATGACTCGTGGATTTGTATATTCTAACGCTTCAAAACAGGCAGATATTACATACAAATGCAAAATTTCTGTACCAGGAAGGAAATTAAGTTGGTATTGTACTATTTTGTCTGCATATTTGTATATCAAAAAAAATGAAAAATGAACTCATTCGGCTCCCTGATACCGGTACTCTTTATGATCGGTGCTTTTGCCCTTCTGTTTGTAATTTACCGCTGGTTTACCACCAAACGATATCCTGAAAAAACCGAAGCCATGCTTGATACCCTGCCTGATCTGCAAAGCGTCGGACTCAAAAGGGACGCCAACGGATATTCAGGTCAGTACAGGAATTATCCTGTGTATATTTATGCCACAACTTCGCTGAAACCGGTCGGGTATTTTCAGGGGAACAAATTTCAGGTCTGGGTGCTGACTGCACCCCAGCCCGGCGACCTGAAAGGGATCGGTGGGTTTTTTGGCAAATATCTGGTGGCTGGCGAAAAACCCGGTTATGCCATGGTCGGCTTTCTGGTCAATTTCAATGCAACCAGTACCCCGGCCGAAGACATCCGGCTCAAACTCGATGAGCTGATTGATGAGTTGCTGAAACATGATATCAAAGCCTACATTTTGTAGGGCCTTGATTAAATCAGTTAAGCGGAGTCCTTCCACTTCATTTTCCAGCTGGGAATAGTCTTTTAAATAACAAAAAATGATTGCCATCCTTTCCCTGACTGAATGGATATCAACTTTGCTGTAATTGCCGCTTATATTACCGCCATCGGTCTATTAAATACTTGTTAATAACCGAGTTGGAAATCCAAATCAGGGTTCCCGTTCGCCACGGGAAATTGCCATTCACCCCATTTCATGCGTTTGAATCAAAGGATGATACATATCACCACAATTCAATAGCATACAGCTCTTTTAGTGCGTAAATTTATAAATCTATCAGGGCTCCTCCGATTGAACCCAACACCCAAATTGTTAATTAAACCGGCAATATGAAGGCATTTTTAATGATGGTTTTGTTCGTTTTCGCTTTTGTAAAGGCTAACTCTGCCATTTATTATGTCAATGATGCTTCAGTCACAGGAGATGTGTTTTGCACGGCTGTTGGCAATAATGCCAATAACGGGACTTCGGCAAGTACTCCCAAATTAACTTTGATCAATCTTCTTTCGGCTTATTCGACAGTGCTCACAACCGGTGATACGATAAAAATTGATGCCGGGACTTATAACAATGAAGAGAACATTGATTTCTCCAAAGCCGGGGTGACTTTTCTGGGGGCAGGCCCGTCGCTGACGATTTTTGATGACAACGGAGCCGGGACTGCCACGAATTTTTTCATGTACATTCATGCAAACAACGTTACGGTGAAAAACATGACTATTCGGGAGTATGAAAACAATGGATCACAGACGCCTGGGCACAGCGGACAAGCCATTACCATTCAAAATGCAACTGGTGTATTACTCGAAAATATTATTTCCTCATATAATGGTCAGTCTGGCGGAAATCCTTCCATCAGTGTGTTGAGTAATTCAGGCGTGACTATCCGTGGTGGCGGTGGTTTGTGCAACATCTGGCAAACCCAGTACACAGGAGGCGTGGAGGCATATGGTACAAACATTAATCTGACCATAGAAAACTATGTTTTTGCCTATAACTTCAAGGACGGAGCCTATGACGGCGGTGGACTTCTTATTTCGAACGGAGACGCGACAACCATAGTCAGTGTTTCCAATTGCCGGTTTTACGGTAACGATGCCTCAGATGGGGGTGCTATTTCTCAGCGTTGTGGCGTGCTTACAGTTACTGATTGCATCATTGATAATAACTATGCCGGTCAAGTTTCCACCTCTGTATATGGCGGTGCTGTCCGAATTACTGGTGGAAATGCAATTTATACAAATACACGATTTCTGAATAATACTAAATCAGGGACCACAACGCTTCGAGGTGGCGCAATCGGTCTATATTCATCTGATAATGCAATAGACCTAACTCTTAATAATTGCTACTTTTCAGGTAATTCAGGAGATGAAGGAGACGATATTTATGCAGATAAATATATGAGTGGCGCAAAAACAATAAATGTTCATGCGGTTAACACAACCTTTTCCTCTACATCAGACGCCATTTACAATAAAGATGCAGAGCACATACATTTAAAAGACTGCGGAGATCCGGCTGTTGCTGGTTCCAATTCTCCAGCAGTTTTTAAAGAAAACACCACCGCTCCATCATCCACCCCCAATCCGACAACACCAACATTAACAGGCGACTGCTCCACTGGCATCACCCTCCCGGTTGAACTTACCGGTTTTTACGGGATGTGCTCCGAAGATAAAACAGAACTATACTGGCAGACAGCTTCCGAAACAAACAACCATTATTTCATTATTCAGAAATCGGTGAATGGCCTTGATTTCTACCCTGTCGGGACCATCGACGGAAGCGGGAATTCGAATCAGCTGATCAATTATCAGTTCAGCGACAATGAACCAGCTGCTGAGGGAGCCTATTACCGGCTTGTTCAGGTTGATTTTGACGGAGCCACCGCCACATTAGATCCGATTTTTGTTTCCAACAAATGCAACAATGCCGGCGTTGAAATCACCTCCAGCTATTACAATCCTGAGACCCACCTGTTGCAGATAGAAATTGTGACTGCCAAATCGGGAATAAGTCGCCTCACCCTGACTGACTATCTGGGCCGTATTCTGCTTGCAGAAGTCATGAATCTGGAGGAAGGCATCAATAATTTTTCAATTGCAATTCCCGAAATCAATCCATCGGTTTGCCTGCTGATTCTGCAGCACAACAATGTGAATAAAACGCGCAAGGTCCCTGTTTTCTGATTTGATAATGGGTAATGAGATAGTCTGCTGTAACAGGACTCCCAAATCACAAAAAGCTATAACCCAGCGCCACCGCCACCCTGCGGAGGCATCTGACTTTGCTCCAATTCAATTTTTCCAAGACGTACTGTGATTCCGAATGTCAGAAACTGGCTGCGGTTCTTGGAGTAATTTTCTGAATAATAAGTCGGAGTGTTTGTGATGGTGTTGCTTTCCTGCCAATTGAAAATATCCTGCATGCCCAATCGTATTGAAAGCTTTTTCTTGAACAGATCAACATTCAGATTCGCATTTACAAAATAAGTGTCTTCTGAAGAGCCCTGTAAACTGGCAGAGGCAGCGCGATAGATACCCATGACGTTTAATCGCAGAATTTTATAATTCCACATGAAAATCAATTTGCCATCATAGGTCAGGTTGCTTTTATCAACTTTGTATGAGCCCAGATCGGCATAGAAATCCTGATAATACACGTTGGCGTTGAACATGATTCTGTATGCGGGTTTCGGACGCCAGGTGACTGTAAAATCGCCACCGGTGTTTATGTTTTTTCCGGCATTGATGTAGGTTGAATAAATCGTATAACGATTGAGCAAAGTATCGTACACGCCTTCTGATTTGGTGGTAATATCGAGATTGGTTCTGCGATGATACAGCGTCGTGCTGATCGAGCTGCCGTTTTTGAAAAAGTGTGCGTATCCACCTTCGAAGGCATCGGTGAAAGCAGGATCGAGCATCGGATTTCCATAAAACACGGACTCCTCATTAATGCGGTTGGCAAACGGATCGAGCTCCCACTGCGGGTATCGAACACGTCGCGAATAACTCAGTGTGTAATTATCGTTGTTCTTTGTTTTGGCACTTAGGTGCACGGTTGGAAACAGTGTCCCATAAGTACGATTCAGCTTTTCAGTCAATGCGATCGAAGTCATTTCCAGACCAGCAAATTCGTACCGAAGTCCTGCTTTATAATTCAGCCATTTGAGTGTATCGCTGTAGGTTGTATATAGCGCTCCGGCCATGGTGGTTTGATCAAGTACATTGGAAAAAGCAGGAACGTTTTCATACACTCCTGTGGAAAATTTAAATGTATCGATGGGTGAATTTTCATTCTGCATATCACGGCTGAACTCGCCTCCGGCCTCAATAGTTCTGTTTTTTGCCAGTGGATTGGTGTAATGTGCTTCACCAGAAAATGACAGATTTGAATTTTCTCCGTTCTCGATGTATTTCAAATTATCCCAGGTTTGTATTTCGAAAAGTTTGGAATACGATGATTCGCCATCCTGATTCCATGTCCAGAAATAAGAGTCCAATGAAAATTTATGTCCTTCCTTTTTAAAGCGATGCTCATAAGTGAGACCGCCATTCATGCTGTTTCCTTTACGGCTGCCAGAATTTTCCGAAGTATATTTAAACGTCTCTCCACCACCTGTTGTACGGGAACTAGAACTGGATGACGAATTCTCGTTGCTGCTAAACGAGCCCCCGAACCATGTTTCAATTGAATTGTTTTTGTTGTAATCGTATGAGAGACTCAGATGTCCATAATTCCAGTTTCCTTCGTAGTTGTATTCCGAGCCATTACTGAAAGAATAGGCAGTATCAGCACCATTGAAAACAAATCCCTTTGAACTATTGTTTCCTTCCCATTTATGATTTGAATGGCTCATATAAATATTAAAACTCAGTTTGTCGTTGCTGGCGACAAACGAAACCCAGGGAGAATAATTGCCAAGCGTAGAGCCATTGAGCCCGAAGCTTAACAGCAAATTCTTTTTGATTTTATCGCGCGTTATTATGTTGATAATTCCACCTGTACCTTCAGCACTGTATTTGGCCGAGGGATTTGTGATGACTTCGATACGTTCGAGCGAATTGGCAGGCAGCTGCTGCAAAAACTGCTTTAATCCCTCTGCGGAAATTCGCGAGGGTTTATCGTTGATCCAGATCTCAACACCCGATACACCACGAAGCGTTATATTTCCTTCCATGTCCACATACACACCGGGCGCATTCTGTAGCGCATCGTTGGCAACGCCCCCCTGCACACTCGGATCTTCGCTGACATTATATATTTTCTTTTCGCCTTCATAGGCATACATTGGCTTCTGTGCAGTAATCGTCACTTCATTGAGCGCCTGCGCTGATTTTGCCACGGGAATTATTCCCAGACTCATATCGGGCTCGCCCTCTGCCATAACCAACGGCTTAAACTGAGTGCCATAGCCAAGATACGAAACACGTAAAAAATAATTTCCGGTATCGGGAACATTGAGCTGAAACTTGCCGTTTTCGTCAGTGGTGGTTCCTGTCAGGAAAGACGAATCGCTCTGATGAATCAAAGCTACATTGGCAAATGCGAGCGGCTTCTGATCGGTGCTATCCTGCAAAATACCGGTAAGTTTTACTGTCGCGTTTACGTTAGGCGAAAGAATAAGAATAACAGCAATTACAGAAGTAATGCGAATAAGTGTTTTCATACTGGCTGGTTTTACAGATAACAAACTTACAAATTTGTAAATTATTGTATAATCTTTTATACTTATGGCGAAAATTTATCTGCAAACCGGAATTTGAGAGCATAAACGCGAATGGGCACGGGCTTTTTTCATTGATGGCATGCGTCAGGAGACGCGCGCTTTTTTAGTTTAAGGCACGCGTCAACGTAAAACGCTGCAAGCGGGATACGCGCGCCCAGTTAATCGAAAAGAAAGATTTAAAAAATCTCATTAAAAAGCTTCATGTCTAAGCCGAAGACATCAATCATTGCATCCACAATGGCTTTCTGTTCCATCATGGTAGCAAGATCGGCTTTATGCGGAAACTGAACGCCGATGTTTTCTTCCTGCAGGCTCATGGCTTCAATCATGTATTGTTTCGACAACGGCGGTACTTCCGAAATAAAAGCATTGAGCCAGCCAACAAGTTCCGCTCCATTACCAAAATAATACTTAGTCAGAATCACATCTCCTTTGGAGTTTTTATCAGCTACAAGCTGATCACAATTGTTATTGGAACCAACTTCGCCTATGCAATGATTTATCAGGTTGATTCGTGCTTCGTTAAAAGGGGCATAATCCTGCTCATACCGGTCCAGGATTTCCTTTTTCATCTTGCTGTATTTATCGCCCAGCGCCTGAATTCTATTATACAATTCCACATTCGCCATAGTCCTTTTCTGCCGTTCCATCAGTGCATTCACATCCTGTCCCATTCCATAAGCAGCTGTCATTTTTGAAGGATCAATCTTTTCACCAATCGCATCATTGGCCTTATTGCATTTATCAATTTCCACCGCAAGATTATCCGAAATTGCATTCAGTTCTTCAAGAAACTTTGTTACAGATTCCGCAGATTTCGAGGGATAAGCTGGAAGAGCGGTCTGTCCAAAAGAGAAAACTGCAAACAATAATGCGACGACGGATAGAAGAATTGTTTTCATGGGCATAATTTTTTCAAAGATAAGATTTTTTCGTGCGCGCCGTATGTTAAAAATTGTGCCGGAAATTATTTGCCACCAGGGCACGAAAAAAATATTGTCAGACAAACGGACGAAAAGGTCACGCGTCAACGTAAAACAACTAACCATCACGTGAAATGCGACAGGCTTTTTACGTGGTTGCAAGTAGAAGACGCGCATCTGATGTGAGCCTATTGACAATTGAATTCGCATCATATTAAGTTTCAGCAATCGGCGTTCATCCAACAAAAGTGGGCAATGGTAGAAAATGTATAAAGTCCGGTGAATAAATATTTACTTTTGATTGGCTCAAAAAACTGAACTAAAAATTTAACTCATGAAAACAGTTTCCGTTTTTATCATCACATTGCTAGTGACAACCTTATCGTTTGTCGCATCAGCACAGCAGCCCACTGTTTCGAAAAACGAAGCCCGGGCCTACGAAAAAGGAACCCGAAACTACGATGGAACGCCGGGCGCAAACTACTGGCAAAATTCGTCGGACTATTTTATACAAGCGACTGTAGATGTGAAGAACAAGGTGCTGAGCGGCCGTGAGCAGATTGTGTATTCCAACAACAGTCCCGACTCGCTGAAAACAATTGTTATCCGGCTATATCAGGATGTGTTTAAAAATGGCGTGAACCGCAATTCCATTGTGCCGGTAGATCCTGCTGACATTCACGATGGGGTGCGCATTGCATCGCTGAAAGTGAACAATGAAAGCATGGATGTAAGCGAAAGCAGTCAGCAGGTCGTGCGCGATGGCACACTGATGTACGTGATTCTGCCAAAAAAATTGGCGCCGCACAACAAAACGGAGTTACAGATTGAATGGAGTTTTGATTTCCCGCAGCATACGCTGATCCGCATGGGCACAATTGATAGCACCAGCATGTTTGTCGGACAATGGTATCCGCAGATTGCGGTGTACGACGACGTCAATCGCTGGGATACGCGATCGTACAATGGACTGGCTGAATTCTACAACGATTTCTGTAATTTCGAAGTTGATATTACAGTTCCCGATCAGTTTATGGTGTGGGCCACCGGCGATCCGCAGAATCTTAAGGACGTGCTTCAAACGCCGGTTTACAGCCGCTATACAAAAGCATGTACGTCCGATGAAATTCATCATGTGATTACCGAAGAAGATATTCTGAATAAAAAAATCACGACGCAAAATCACACTTGGAAATACAAAGCATCGAATGTGAGCGATTTTGCCTTTGGTGTAAGCGATCATTATTTGTGGGATGTTACGAGTGTGGTTGTGGATAAAAACAGTGACCGACGCACTGTGGTTGGCACAGCGTATAATAAAGAGGCGGTGAATTTCGATCAGGTTGTGCAAATTGCACGCGAAACAGTTCGTTCATTATCGGAAGAAATGCCCGGTATTCCCTACCCATTTCCGTATCTGACAGTATATGCCGGCGACTTCGGGATGGAATATCCGATGATCACCAACGTTGGTCCCGATGCGGATTTTGGAATGACAGTATATGCCAATTCGCATGAAATTACGCATGCCTATTTCCCGTTTCTGGTCGGCACCAATGAAACCGTTTGTGGCTGGATGGATGAAGGACTCACTGTGTTTATACCCGAAAACAGTCAGCATAATATTGCTCCCGAACTGAACATAGGGGCCTATAATACAAGCGCATTTTCGCATTATGCAGGCATACAGGACGAAGTAGCACTTATTACGCCAACACATTATCTTGATCCGGGAATTTATTTTTATCTCAACTACGCAAAAGGAGAACAAGCATTAAGGATGCTTGAAATGGAGCTTGGACCCGAACTTTTCAAAACATGTCTGCTTACTTTCATTGAACGCTGGAAATACAAACATCCAACAGCGTTGGATTTCTTCAATACTTTCAGCGACGTATCAAAGCGGGATCTGAATTGGTACTGGATGGCGTGGTATTATCAGGTTGGCGGCATCCCCGACCTGGCGATAGAAAGTGTTACAAAGACCGGCAACCGCTATGTTGTTATTGTTGAAAACAAAGGCCAATTGCCACTTCCGGTGGCCCTCACTTTTTACGCAAACGACAACGTGGTTGGAACTTCAACTGAAGCCGCGGGCAAGTGGCAGAAAAACACGAAACAAATAGAGCTGATTTTTGATACAAAAGAACCTGTTTCGAAAATCACGTTGGGCAGCGAAACCATTCCTGATGCACATCCGGAGGACAATGAGTATCTGATGAAATAGCATTGAAGGATTTATTGATATCCCGAACCCTGTAAAACAGGTCACCTCGTTTAACGGGGTTGCAAGCAGGAAACGCGCGCCCAAAAAGAGCTGCAGATGGCCATCGTAATGGATTTGAAAAAATCAGATTAATACTTCGTAAATGAATTTTTGTACATTTGATTTTAAAACAAATCAGTTTTAATCACTCAATTTTTCAGATTCAAAACACTTTCTAATAAAACGAAAAATGAAAGCATCAAACATCAATACGGCCGTATTCCTTGTATTTGTTTCACTGGGGCTCTTCTTTAGCTCCTGCGAGTCTTACCGGACAGTAGATGTTGTTGTAAAGGATTTTGCGACAAAGGAATGCATTGATTCGGCATTTGTTCAAACAAAAGCAGGGAAAAACAACGACTTTGAAAAAAGCGGCACACAAGGATACACAGATTCGACAGGCCATTTCACCGGTGACTTTATGATTGGTTGCGCTTTCGGATGCTACGACATCATTGTAGAATGCTCCAAGCCGGGTTATAAAAAATACGTTTCGGAAATGAATGTCATGCCTGATACTATTTGGCTATCTAAAGAATAATGCGCTGACGAAAAAATCTGAAATTAAATTTTCTTCATGCAAAAGACTCTGACAATCGTTTACACTATTGCAACTGCTGCGCTGGCCATAATTCTGACCATCATGCACCTTCAGCCGGCGCGGGCGTTGATAAACGTATTCACTACCTATGACGGCAGAGAATATTATATTGCGCCGGTTGTACTCATCACCTGGCTCATACTGCTGTTGCCGATGCTACTCGTTATTCTGATCTCGAAAATGCTCCGCGTAAAAAAAGACGATGAAATAATTCCCGGGAAAACCGGTATTATCGTCATGCGCCAGAAAGCATTTCAAAGCGCAATGGTTGGCATTCCAATTTTCATCAACGGCGCTAAAGCAGGCGTAATCGACAATGGAAAACGAAAGTTTTTCGAAGTCCCGGCAGGCTCTGTAACAATTGTTGCAGGCACAGGAAAGCAGGCTTCAGAATCGCAACAAATAATAATTTCAGAAGGACAAAATGCCCGTTTTTTTCTTCAATTTATTCAGGTCGGGCTGGGGTTAAAATGTCTGTTGATACCGCTATAAATCAACACTACCGCGGTTTTCCAAATCATGATTTAATCTCAAACCACTTCTTTCGATACCAGAAAGCAAGATTTACCAATGCTATCATGACCGGAACTTCAACCAGCGGACCGATGACAGCGGCAAAGGCTTCGCCTGAATTCATACCGAAAATGGCAATGGCAACTGCAATCGCAAGCTCGAAATTGTTACTGGCTGCTGTGAACGAAAGTGTGACTGACTGTCCGTAGGTTGCTCCGATTTTTTTACTGATCCAGAAAGATCCGACGAACATAATCACAAAATAAATCAGCAATGGGATAGCGATCATGATAACATCCATCGGTATTTTTACAATGATTTCGCCTTTAAGCGAGAACATGACAATGATGGTGAAAAGCAGCGCAATCAACGTCAGCGGGCTGATCATCGGAATAAACTTTGTGTGATACCAGGTTTTATCTTTGACTCTGATCAGTATAAAACGGGTCAGGAAGCCAGCTATAAAGGGAATGCCGAGATAAATGAAAACACTTTCAGCAATCTGTCCCATGGTGATTTTTTCTACGACACTGCTAGTCGGAACGCCGAACCAGCCAGGCATTATGGCAATGAAAACATACGCATAGACGGAGAAAAACAACACCTGAAAAATACTGTTGAATGCAACGAGGCCGGCAGCATATTGTGTATTGCCTTTTGCAAGATCATTCCACACGATAACCATCGCAATGCAGCGTGCAAGGCCAATCATGATGATACCATACATGTACGGCAGATTCGCATAATCTTCGCCCGGAAATATTTTAATAAAAGCAATCGCCAGCGCAAACATAAGCAGTGGTCCAACAATCCAGTTTTGAATCAATGACATGGTAAGCACTTTCACGTTGCGGAACACATCGCCGAGCTCTTCGTATTTTACTTTAGCGAGTGGCGGATACATCATGAGGATAAGGCCAATTGCCAGCGGTATGTTGGTGGTGCTGTCCGGCGACGATTTTAATGACTCCCAGAAATCTGCAACTTCAGGAAAAAAATATCCGGATAAGACTCCAACAGCCATTGCGAGAAAAATCCATAAAGTCAGGAATCTGTCTAAAAACTTCAGTCTTGTTTTCATGCTTTTAAATTTGCTGATGTGCTGATATGTTGATGTGCTCAATTTACAAAATAAAATTACGACTCTTAATCGTTTATTGATTATTTGATTGGTTGTTATTTCCACTTGAGAACTCTGTTTTATTTGCTTTTGCTGTTGAAATAATCTTCGACAACAACTTCTTCAGTGATAAAACTTTTGCAGAGAGAGACATGTTTGCAGGATAGTGTGTACTCATCTCACATAACTTTAGCCAGTATTCTGTTTCCGAGGCTTCTTTAAACGCAATTTTAAGCTTGTGAATAAAATCGGCTCTGCTTTCAGCTCCTTGAGCTTCATGTATGTTTGCACCAATAGAAGTTCCACTTCGAAATAATTGATCCGACAGAATGTTTCTGCCTTGCTTCTTCAATAACTCACAAAAATCCATTACTTCAACTGAAAAGACCAGGCTTAGATCAAGCACAACATTGTTTTCTGAGTTCATAATTAAAAATTTAAAAGTTTGCAAATCCAGATTTCAAGTTCCAATATTCCTAATCATCAAAGCGTTTTACACAAATTCAATCCATTGATGCTATAACAACAAAGCACATTAGCACATCAGCATATAAGCACATTACCGAATTAACAACCGCAGCAACAGCAAATGCTTTTACGTTTTTCACCATAGACATTGATGCTTAAAACCTTTGATCCCGAAGAACGAAATTCGGCAATTTCAGCGTCGTTCATGTAGTTTTTCAAAAGGTCATTGCTCAGTTCAATTACATTTTCTTTGTCCACTCTGATATTGACGAAATCAGCATCTTCGAGCATTTTCAGATAATCCTCTTTCAGACTGGCGCCTGAGACGCAGCCTGCATACAATTCTGCAGCTTTTAGAATCGGCTCTGGCAGCGGGCCTGACAAAACAACATCGGAAACGCTGAAATGCCCACCGGGCTTTAAAACGCGGCTCATTTCACGGAAAGCGGCCATTTTATCGGGCACCAGATTCAGTACACAATTACTGATAATCACATCGGCTTTGTTGGATGTAACGGGCAATTTTTCTATTTGTCCGAGACGAAACTGCACATTATTGAACCCAAGTTTCTTTATATTTTCGTTCGCTTTGTCAACCATGTCTGGGGTCATGTCAATGCCGATGACCATGCCTTTTTCGCCCACCAGCGAGCGCGCTACAAAACAATCATTACCTGCGCCGGAGCCAAGGTCGATCACGGTATCGCCTTCTTTTATGTTTGCAAATTCGGTCGGGATTCCGCATCCCAGATTCAGGTCTGCATCGGGATTATAGCCTTCCAGCTTTGTATAGTCATCGCTGAAAATATTAAAAGTTGTACTGTCACCGCAACTGCAGCCACAGCCACATCCCGATGATTCCTTTGCAATCTCGCTGTATTTCTCACGAACCAGCTTTGATAATTCTTCATTGTTTTTGTTGTTTTCCATATTTATTTTCGTTACAGTCGTTACAAACGTTACAAACTCTCATTTTCAAATTTTTAAATGCTGAATTTTTCAAATCGGAGCTGTATCTCATCACGAATTTTTCTGTACACAATCATTTTTTCTTCATCAGTTCCGATAGCATCCGCAGGATCTTCAAAGCCAATGTGCAAGCGGTTTTTCACGGGGCCGGTAAAAACAGGACAAGATTCTTTTGCATTGTCGCAAACCGTAATGACATAATCAAAATATTCCGTGATAAACTGCTCAACCCGTTTCGGAAAATGATTACCAATATCAATTCCTATTTCAGCCATTGCTTTCACAGCATATGGGTTTACCAGCTGTTCGGGTCTGGTTCCTGCTGAAATTATTTCAGCCTCAGGATGCATATTCCGAAGGATGCCTTCGGCCATCTGGCTCCGGCAGCTGTTGCCAGTACATAAGATCAGTATTTTCATATTGACTCCTTTTTTTTACAAGTTTTAAAACTGGCTCTGAATCCTATCTGAGCAGCGAGTTTATTGCCCAACAGTTCCCCATAGAAATACCTGTAAACAGGGCTCTCTACATTGCAAAACAATATTCGGTCAGGACTGAAGGCATATTGGATCCATGGCTGAATCAGAACTGAATAGCTTCCGGTTCCAGCAACAACCTGATCAAACTCGCGGCTATCTTTTCCGCGCACATCAAACACGCCAAACAGGGAAACATTTATTTTTGGAAATACGCGATGCATCAAGCCTGCATTCATTCTTAAAAAAGGGCCATAGCGATAAATCAGATAATCTTTGTTGATTTCGCTGCTAAGCTCAAGCATGGCCTGCAATGCAAATCCCCAGCTCTGATCGGCTGAAAGCCGTTGAAACGATGCCGTCGCAGTCCACCTGAAAGCACCCGATGAAGGTTGAAGTGAAACAGGAATGGTGATTCCGTCAACTGACTGGTGAAATGCACCTACCGGAATTTTAGTACCAGCCGAAAAAGCCAGTTGTGTTACAGGTTTCACTTTTTTGATTGCAATAAATTTCATTCCAACAGTAATATCGCCAATGCCGCTGGTACCAAGCCTGAACGGTTCATCATTGAATGAAAGCTTCTGACTTTTGTCGTAAAAGTAACCAGCCTCGGCTGATAAAGAAATCCGGTTTGAAATACTGTAAGACGTCCACAGATTTTGATAAAGAAAACTGCTTTTCAGAATATACGGGTTGTCGATTTTACTGTCATGAAAAAAATATTGATCCGACAAACTGTATTTCATAGCGGAAGAGACTTGCCATTCACCCTTTGTAGATGAAGACTCAAAGCCGGTTCCAGCGACCGGATTCCCTGCTGAGCAGCATTGTGCATTGAGATCTACACAGCAAAAAAAACATAAAGCAAAAATGAAAAAAAGTTTCATAACACTTTTATCATTACAGTATCCGAAACAGTTCCATATTCATTGCTGACTTTGCATTCTATGGTATTCAGGCCCGTGCATGTGGGACAGGCCCAATAGCGCACTGTAACGGAGTCTTCGCCAATCAGTGTGCCGTGGTTGGTGCTCCACCCATAAGAGAGTCCCGATCCGCGCGTATAAACTTTTATATCTATCTCTTCCCAGACAACCACCACTCGCTTTTCAGGCACTATGCTATCAATGGCAAGATTATCTGATGCCAAAGGTTCATCTGTCATATCACTCTTTTTACAGGATGAAAAAAAAGCGAGTCCAATAACAAGAAATAGAAAAAAGTATTTCATAACTGGAAATGTTTTATCGCTTCACGGCTTTCATTACGGCAGCCGTATCGAGGTGTTCGAAGTTGAGAAAATCGTCCATGAAATTACCGTTGTCCATTACTACAATACGAGGCGGATAATCGGCCTTGCCAAGCAGCTGAAAAAATTCCTGAGGTGGAAGAATGGTATAAGGGAAACGGCCACCAGCGCCTGCAAAGAAGTCGGCGGTCTGACTTTCTTCACCAAAAGCAAGAATATATACACCCGGAAAATCAGCATGCGATTTTTTTAATTGCTGAAGCAGCTTTGAAGACTCCTGACAATGCTCACAATCCATACTGAAAAGACATACTATTTTTTTTCCTGAGTTGAGATCAACAGTTCCGGAATTAAATTTTGTATACTTCGAAAAAATTGAATTCACTTTTTTGCGTCCACTTTGTACAGTTGCTTTTTCTTCAAAGTTCGGTATAGTTTTTACAACTATTTGACCTTTTTCATTAGTAATGGTGTCTAAAACAACAATGGCTGTGTCAACCTCTGTAACCAATGTGTCAGAGACAATTTCCTGCGATGATGGAATGGAAGCGCAACAACATTTTGGAGGCAGAAAAATAAGAATGAATACATAAATCAAAACAAATAATGTTGCTGGCAGCAGAGGTAAATCTTTTTCTTTCGGTTTCGTTTTAATGAAAATGTAAGCAAGCATGGCCATTGCAACAACATTTTTAATAATTGCTTCAAGAGGAGTCATCGGTATGAGTTCGCCGAAACAACCACAGCTTCCGGAATTGCCGGTAGTGAAAATTGTTATTGCCAAATGAATACAGAATGCCAGCAGCAACAAAAAAGTAGCTGGTACAATCCATTTTTTCAAATAGTTATTCTGCAATAATGCAAGTCCGAGAAAAAGTTCAAACCCAACGATAGCCCGCGCCAAAAGCGGAGCATAGCACCAATTGGTTACGCCGATATCAACAATTTGTTTTGCAAAAAGGTCGAGCGCGATTCCTGCAGGCAGCATTTTGCTGAATGCCGAAATAATGAAAAAAACGGCGACAATTATTCGCAGCGACCAGACAATTATTTTTTCGGAATTTGTCTTCATTTTAAAAAATCATTTTACATTTTTTGCGACAAACTTTTTTATTACCGGGGCTAACAGCAAAGCTACTGGCAAAGCCGAGATGAAAGCAATGCCCCAGGCCTTCAGCCAAAGCGATACGAAACTGTTATCAAATCCAAAATTCATATACGTTCCGATAAACGAAACAACCAGCGTCATGATTAGAATCATCAGCGAGAGAAATACCAGCATTTGTTTTTTTGAGTTCATATCCGAAAATTTAGTTTTTGATATCTTTTTCAACAGGAAAGCCATTTTCGATCCAACCCGAAAACCCATCCATCATACAGATTATAGTGCCGCAGTAGTTTAGCTTTTGCAGAATTTCTATAATTGTTTCGGAACGGTTTTCAGTTGTGCAATACACAAAGATACTTTTGTAATCGAGATAATGCATCAGCATTTTCTGGGCGCTATCGCTGAAAGCGTTAAGACAAACTGCGCTCTCTAAATGTCCCAGACAAAACTTTGCACTGTCGCGTCCATCAATAATAACCGATGTATTGGTGTCCAAATCTGCCAGGACTTGTTGTGCATCAACAGAAAATATTCGCTGAATATCCTGAGCTGGCGCAGGTCCAAAGCAAAAGACAAACAAACCAAAACACAGAATTATTTTCATTATTTATAGTTTTAAAATTCCATTATCATTTTCCGGTTCACCATTTTTTCCATTAACCGGTTTGTAAGAATTGAAATTATAAGTAATTCCAAACCATAGAATACGTGTATCGTTTTTACTTTTGTTGTACAAGCTGTAAACACTGTTGTTTGTGTTTACAATCCATTCGCGTGTATTAAAAATATCGGACAAAGTAATACTTGCGGACAATTTGTTTTTCAGAAAACTTCGCTTTATGGAGAAATCGCTGTAATAGATTTCATCCAATCTGAATTGAGGTAACTCGATGGGCGAATTATAACTCAAAAGCAATTGAATATCTGTTTTTTTATCAGGTTTAAAACTCAGCTTAAGATTTCCATTCCATGCAACACCGTCTGAATATAGGGTTGTATTGCCAAAATTACCATCCGATCTTGAATAAAAAGCAGAAAATGCTGTATTTATTGAAAAAAATGGCAATACTTTATACGTCGCATCCACATCCAACCCAGTTTTCATCTGGCTTTCGCCGTTTGCGTAGGTAACCATCAATTTGTCTCCGCTCAAAACCGCCGTCTGAGTAATAAATCGTTTATTGTTACTGAAAAACAAATTGTTTCGAAGCTGAAATTTCTCCTTTATTAATGAATAATTAAACTCCAGCTTATCAATTAGCTCCGGTTTCAGATAGCGGTTTCCGGTTTCGTACGTAATTTGGTCAATTACGACAATATACGGATTCAGTTGAAAATATGCCGGACGGGTAACGCGCCGAGTAATGCTTGCAGAAAGGCTTTGAATTTTGTTTATTTGATATTTGATTAATGCAAAAGGGAAAGGAATCTGGTAATCACTTGATACATTTTCGCCCGTTGACTGCATGTGCAATACCGAGGTGCTGTATTCAAAACGAGCACCCGCCTTATAAAACATCTTTTTCGACAACGAGTCCGAGTACATCAAATAAGTCGAAAAGATATATTCGGAATAAGTAAGATCGTTACTAAAAGAAGTATTAATCAGCCATTCCTCGGTCAGACTGTCTTTATCGTAAAAATGAGAATAAAACGAATTCCATCTCGAAAAGTACTTTGCACCAGTTTCAATACGACCCGATGAAAACAGCGGTCTGAAATAATCCAGCTGAGCAGTTGTATTCTGCGGCTTTCCGCCCCCATCTGACTTTTGCAAATAAATGTCTTCGACAAAATAATCACCCGTTCGTGCACCTCTGGTAAGCGAATACATAATATCAAAGGATAATTCCTGTACGTTTTTGGTAAAAATTCTTTTGTAAGACAAGGTTCCATCTATATTTCTTCTTTTCCAGGAAACATGGTTCAATCGATGAAACTGCCATTCAGTTGTATCGGTGTTTATTTGACTTCCAGTGATTTCCTGCGTATTACGGTTGTCAAATATGACTGATTTAAAAGTCAATGAAATTTGGTTTTTTTTATCAGGAACAAAGGAGACCGACAAACCCATGGAATGCGTAGGATTTTCCAATAAAGAATGAATTTTTTGTTCAGTATTAGCCCCAAGTGAATAAATATCGCGTACCAACACACTGTTGATTTCCGGTTCATCAAAGCGCCCATTATAATTGAAACCCAAAGCCCACCGGCTTTTTCTGTAATTCAAGCCAAGGCCTGTATTGAAACGGTTATTGAAGCCGTAATTCACAGTAAATGCCCCGTTTAAACCTTTACTTTGCTGCTTTTTTGTTACAATATTGATGATCCCTGCGGTTCCTTCAGCATCGTATTTTGAATCGGGATTGGTTATAATTTCAATGCTTTCGACATTTGAAGATGGAATGGCTTCTATCGATGTTAACGTCGTGGGCCGACCGTCCAGTAAAATTAAAATATTGCTGTTGCCCCGCAAGAAAATTTTATTTTCTGCATCAATTGTAATGGCTGGCTGACTTTTAAGAATGTCTGATATACTTCCAGTCGATGCAGCAATATTCTGCGATACATCAATGCTCGTTTTTTCGATGGAAATTTGTTTCTCGACTTTTTCACCCTCAATATTAACTTCATTGAGTGAGAGTGTTGAACTCCCTAACTCAACAGAGCCAATGTTTAATGACGGTGCATCACCAAATGTAAATTCAAGTGTTTTCGAATTATAGCTGACAAAACTGATCTTTATGAAATATTCAGCAGGTAATAATTCAAATTTGAATGACCCATTCTGATTGGTTATCATTCCTGCTATAAGCGAGCTGTCCGACTGCTGATAAATAGCTACCGAAGCGAATTCAACAGGCGATTTTGTTATTGAATCAATTACAATTCCCGATAACACAGCCTTTACAGGGGTCTGTCCAAAGGCAGCCTCTGAATGCAACATGCAAAAAAACACAACGAAAATCCAAAAATTGTTCACCAATGATTTCATTTACAAATTTCGGGTTTCGTTATGTTCTTTGTAATAATTGAGCGCTTACTATGTTTAAAAGAAAAAGCCATAAATCAGTCCTGAAATCGTAGCCATAACAATAACCAGCAGAACGTAAACTACCGTTTTCTGCGTTCCAATAACTCCACGAATGACGAGCATATTGGGGAGAGACAATGATGGACCTGCCAACAAGAGCGCCAGAGCAGGGCCTTTGCCCATGCCTGAAGCGATTAATCCCTGCAAAATCGGCACTTCAGTGAGGGTCGCGAAATACATAAATGCACCGACAATTGAAGCAAACAAATTGGAGAATACTGAATTCCCGCCAACCAGTGAAGAAATCCATTCGTTGGGAATAACACCGGCAATGCTAACGTCGTCGTGGGTGGAGCCCAGCAGAAAGCCAGCAGTAACAACACCAACTGCAAGAAGTGGCAAAATCTGTTTTGCAAAACCCCATGTCGAATAGGTCCACTCTTTATTGTCCTGATCACGTTTATCGAAGAGGGTCATAATGCTGAGTGCCGCAATTCCAACCAGCATGGGAACCAGCGGAGCCAGTTTTGCATTTTCAATAAATTCAAATGCGAGAAATCCGGATAAAGCTGTCAGAATGCCGCCGGCAATCACCCACATCCAATGTATTTTCAGAATGCGAATGAGCGAATACATTAGCAAAATGGAAAAGCCGCCTGTAATCCACCATTTGTAACTCCAGATGTAAAACCATGTGCTGGAAGTGTCATCAGCAGACGGTTTGCCCCAGTTTGCAAAAACCAGAATGAGCACAAGTACAAAGAAATGAAACGAAGTTTGCCACATAGGTCTTTTTTCGGGAGGCAGTTGAATATTCATTTGCTCTTCGCGCTTAAGTTTTTCTTCTTTGCGGTAAATAAGCGACATGGATACGCCAATAATCACACTGAACAAGACAGCCCCAATTGTTCGGGCCACGCCCATTTCGAATCCAAGAATGCGAGCAGTGAGAATAATGGCCAGGATATTAATGGCCGGGCCGGAATACAAAAAAGCGATGGCCGGCCCTAGCCCTGCGCCACGTTTGTGGATACTTGAAAACAGGGGTAAAATAGTGCAACTGCACACAGCCAGAATAGTTCCGGATACAGCTGCGACCGTGTAGGCAAGCCATTTTTTTGCATTCGCACCAAAGTATTTCAGAACCGATCCCTGGCTAACAAAAACAGCAATAACACCTGCAATAAAAAATGCCGGAAGTAAACATAAAACAACATGCTCACGGGCATACCATTTCACCAGATCCAATGTGGCAGCTATGGCCGTATTAAAACGTGCACTTTCAATCGGTAAAAAAAATGCTACTGCAAATACTACAGCAATCCAGAACAGAATTTGTAATTCTTTTTTCTTTTCCATCGTATCTTTTTTTGCATTTCGACAATGCGAAATGAATCATTATATTATTTCAACAATACCGTAATTGTCACTTTCAAATAGCACACGCGCGGAATTATTATTTCTTTTTCTTGCTGAAAGCATTAATACTTTCAACCAACGCAATTTCCAGCTCTTCTTTGTTTTGATCTTTGACAAACTTTTTTATTATATCGGAAATATCAGAGTTCATTTCTTTTTTCTTTTTTATTTTCACAAGCACAACTGTCTGTGACTGCGCTTTGTACTTTTCAACGAGTACTTTATTTGAGTCTTCTGCCAGCTTGACCTCCCTGAAAATAATGTTTCCGTCCGGAAAATTCTTTTGAATTATTGTCTGAAGGTCGGCTTCCAGAGCGTTGCACGACTTGGCTTTACAGCAAGCCAGATTGGCTTTGAAATACAAAACTTCAACACTTTTACCGGACTGTGCAAACACAGCGGTTCCTGCCATTAAGGCAAACAGAAAAATTGCAATTTTAGCTTTCATATTATGACTTTTTATTGAATCCAGAAAATAAAAATGAAGTACAAACCAGCAGCGATAAACAATACCGCAGCGACAAGCCTGAACCATTTTTCGAACACTTTAACCTTGTTGTAAAAAGTTCCAACACCCGACATGCTGAATGCCAGCAGCCATGCGATAATAATGACAGGAAGTCCGGTGGCAATTGCATATACCGGCGGCAGTAATAATCCGTCGGGGCTGGCCACTGTCATTGGGATAAGCATGAGGAAATAAAATACGCCGCTGCTTGGACAAAATGCCAATGCAAACAGAACTCCTAACATAAAAGCCCACCAGGAACTGCCTCCAGCTGCTTTCTGTTCTACTCTGTCTGATAATCCTCCACCCTTTTTTGAAATGCGTATTTTGATTACATTGAGCATCAAAACACCGATTATGAGCAGCAATGGCCCTAAAAACCGCTCGCCATACTGACTAAATAGTTTCGCAACCTTAAATGAACTGGCGCCAAAATAAATGATGACACCCAAACCGGTATAGCTAACCAGACGTCCCAGCGTGTAAAGTAAGCCGTTGTAAAATATCTTTCGTTTCGACGATAGCTCCCGGCTGATGTACCCGATGGCTGTAATATTTGTGGCAAGCGGGCAAGGACTGATGGCCGTCATCAACCCTAGCGCAAAGGCAGCCAGGATGGGATATTGCGCGTTGTCGGCCCAGGTTTGTAAGAATTCTATCATATGGGAGTTTGTAAAGTTTTTAAAGTTGAAAGGTGCTTTTTAGTGGTCTGTTGTGAGTGGTCAATGGTCAATTTTAAATGTCACTTGAATTTCCACATTTCCACATCGGCAAAGCCGCACATTTCCACATTATTTATATTCGTTTTGGAATATACTTCTTCAACGCACTCAGGTCGCTTCACGACGCAGAGAGGTTGAAGAAGGGGCTTATTGCAGCAACATCATTTCATCAATCTTTTCGCGGAGTTTTTCGACAAAGAGTTCGGGCTTCCCGATTTTCGAAAAACCAAGGTCGGTGATGTCGACTATCACTTCTTTGCCTTCAGGAAACAGGCGCGTCAAGACAAGCGTTGAGCCATAAGCGGAATATTTTTTAACCAGTTCTGCATTTTCTTCCAACTCGCAGTCAAAAGTTTTGAAAACAATGATGCCACTGTCAAGTTGATTCTTGTAATAAGTGTTCAACGTTTCAATAGTCACCTGCTCTATTTTTGCACAGGTCTGACAACGAATGGTCATATGGAAATCATAAACAAGCAGCTTGGTGTTTTCAGTCTGCGCCCACATTGACACAGAAACCATCAGGCATGCAGCAAACAATAAAATTGTCTTTTTCATATTGCGTTATTTTAAGTCTTTTTGAATCTGATCTTTCACTAATTTCTTGAACTCATCTGCTTTGTTTTTTGCCAGTTTGAATGCCTGCGCGGTCAGATCAGTGATCGTCTCTTTCCCTTTATAGGTGCGGGTTACAAACAATGCTGTTCCAAAAGCTTCATACTTTTCGCAGAGCGCTTCGTTTTTATTGTCTTCTGTATTTATTTCCTTAAGCCGTACTTTTCCGGTCCTGGTTTCAGCACTGAATGACTCTTTCAACACAGCGTTTACTCCGTCTGTAATTGCTACACACGAGGCGCATTTTCTGGTTGCATGAAAAAGCATCACTGTCACAGAAGGCGTTTCCGGAATGAAGGCTCCATTGTTCTCCGGCCCTGAGACTTGCTTCGCGGAATCCGAGGTTGCAGAATCCGTTACCACAGAATCAACTACTTCTGTAATTAAAGAATCCTTGTTTTCAGCAGAATCTTTTTTGTTGCCTCCGCATGAAGCCAGCATTAACAGCGCAATAAGACTGAATGTAAAAACTATTTTGTTTTGCATTTTGTTGGTTTTAAAAAGATTTCGAATAATTTTTTTGCTTTCTCCCAATTCTTTGTATCAACACAGTATCGGATAGTCGGGAGTTCAATTTCGCCCTGAATCAGACCTGCATTTCGAAGTTCTTTCAGATGTTGCGATAATGTTGAGCGGGCAATGGGGACTTCGGTAATCATTTCGCCACTGGTACAACAGCCGACACCATCGCAACGGTTTTCCTGAATCAGACGCTCCATTATATATATGCGCGCAGGATGACTCAATGCCTTCGCAATTGCAGCCAACTCAATGTGTTCGTCTTTAAAAACTTTTTTCGTCATTATTTCTTGCTTTGCTCGATCAGCGTTTTTATTTCACTCACCGAAGGCACGCGGCCGGATAGAACGACTTTTTCATCAATAACCAGACCAGGGGTGCGCATGATGCCATAGCCCATGATTTTCATAATGTCCTCTTCTTTCACTACAGTGGCATCGATATTTAACTCTTCAACAGCCTTGCGAACAGCTGCTTCCAGGTTCTTGCAATTGGCACAACCGGTGCCCAGAACTTTAATTTCCATACTGATTAGTTTTTATATTTCGCAAAAATACGAAATGTTTTTAATATTTCGCAAATTGACGAAATGTTTTTTTACCCGGACAGCCTGTCCGCACACTGGCGGAATTCCAGGTCAGCAAGACTGTAACAATCCAACGCAGAGAGATTGCTTCGCAATGCACTCAGGTTGGATTGACGCAAAATATCGGGGAAGATTATCCTTTTCTTTCTCTTGGGCGCAGCTGACACACGCAGCTTCCGCTCAGGCGCTCGTTTTTATCAATCATTACGGGCATACCGTCGCGTTCCCATTCTACCAGTCCTCCGGCCAGATTGATGATGTTTTCAAAGCCAAGATCCTTCAGAATAATCATGGCTTCATGGCTGAACAAACCGACGGAATCGGCAACAATAAGCACTCGTTTATCGGGCAGATGTGATGCAAATTCGCGGAGCTTAATGTGATGACACGAAATGAATTCGGGCACGCCAAACTGTTTAAATGCTGTCAGGGCAGGGTCGCGCACATCGAGCAGTAATGCACCATTCAGGCAGACCTCATACGCATCTTTCGGTGTGAGATTCAAAAATCCGGAAGATGTGAAAGTATTTTTGAAAATCTGGTCTGGTATGACTGTCATAATTATAGCCGAAACAATAATTGTTGATAGTTCAAAGATATTACAAAAAGCACTTCAATTCAAAATCGTTCGCAAAAATGTTATTGTGGAGTCAGAATCATCATATTCTATACACGCAACATCCCAAAAAAGTGAAAGCGCCATCAGCACGCTGAATAAAACTACATCTCGTACATTTTTGTCAATTCCGGAGGCATTATAAAATCCCGGAAATTATCTGAATGAATGATCGTTCCGGAAATATTATAATTAGATGAAAATGTTGAAGGAATTGCTTTCTTCCTTTTCGGATTGAACGTAAATTCAAATGCAGACAACTCGCCTTGCAGTTCTTCGACATAATCAATTTCCTGCTGAGCAGTAGTACGCCAAAAATATGAAGTAGCACTTGATTTTGAATAACTCAATAGTTTTTTTCTTTCACTCATTAAAAAGTTCTCCCACAAAGCTCCTTTGTCAGTACGCAGATCAAATGGCTGCAACTGGCCTATGGCCGCATTCCGGATTCCATTATCGTAAAAGTAAATTTTACGACCTTCCTTGATTTCGTTGCGAAGATTACGGCTATAAGATGGCAATCGGAAAATAACAAACGCTTTTTCAAGAATGTCGATATAACTGGCCACAGTTTTTGGATCAAGCCCGCACAATTGTGATACTTCACGATAGGATACTTCACTTCCGACTTGCCAAGCCAGCGCCTGAACCAAATTTCGCACTTCATCGGGCTTTCGAATATTTGAAAAAGTCAATATGTCTTTATACAAATAACTATCGGTTAATTCAACAAGCACATCAGATGCAGCATGTGAATTCATCAAAACATCAGGATAAAAACCATACACCAGTCTGTTGCTCAAATCCTGCTGAGACTTTACATATCCCGCGTAGTTTTGCCATTCATGCCAGCTAACCGGCCACATCATCGCAGTCCATTTTCTTCCGGTAAGTGGTTCGCTGGTTCTGTTCTGAAGATCGAATGAGGACGACCCGGAAAGGATCAATTGCACATCCTTAAAATGGTCTGTAATAATCTTTGAGGTCAGCCCGATTTCACTGATTCGTTGACATTCATCAATAAACAACACCTTAGTTTTCCCAATAATATTTCTGAGCTGCTCAGTATTTGGCCTGTCCATAAGTTTTTGAATGGCAGGGTCATCTCCATTTAAAATCAGAACATCCTCGTAGTCTTGCAGAATGGAATCAACCAAAGTACTTTTTCCAACCTGACGCGGCCCAATCAAAATGATTGCCTTGCGGTTGAACATTTTTTTCGTAATCCATGATTGAAGAATCCGCTTAATCATAACTGGAAATTTCTGCAAACATACAACATTTTCCTCATATATCATGTTTTTTGAGGATCTAATTCCTCATATATCATAATATTTGAGGATTTGAATCCTCATACATTATAGCTTTTGAGGAATTGCATTGAACAAATCAATATTAAAACCGCTTCAGATCAGCCTTTTTGAAATTCCACTCCGGTGTGCGAATATCATCGTTGCATTCAAGACTATACCAGGGGCTGATTTCGCTATTTGAAGGATTGATCAGAATCTGGATTTCCTGTGCGGGCATATAGCTCTGGGCAAGCAGAAAGCGCTTTTCGCCGGTTGTTTCATTCACAATCATATCCACTACAATCACTGCATGTCCGGGCGAACCACCCTGAATCAATACATCGCCAGGCCGCATTCCGCCCCAATCAACAGCGGTCAATTCCTTTTCGAGCGACAAAGTGCCGGCATACATAAAAACGGTTTCAAGATAACTCCACAAATCATCATAGGTGTTAGAAGCCTCTCTGCGAGGCACCCATCTGCAATTATTACCCTCCACAGAAATGCGTTGTCCGCTCATCCATTTTGAATAATCCGCGCGAAAACCACTGGTAAAATTGAAATGAATGGCGGAACATTTTTTCTGCTGCCACAAATATTCAGCGCGAAGCCTGATGACTGCGTCGGCGCACTGATGCAGGTTTTTGACACCTATTGGAAGATCAACCACGGCGCAATAAACACCATCGGACGATTTTTCGCGCCCATCGAAGTGCTTGACTTTTTCACCATCAGGCTTCAGCGGAAGTGATCGCAGATAAAAGGCAAAGCTTGTGGAATCCGCATCAATCCTGACAAATCCGTCGGGAACAATAAAACGATCCTGAATAGTTAAGCCGTTTTTATTGACGACTGAATCATTTATCATCCCCCGCGACTGACTCCCACAGGAAAAGACAAGCAACATCAGCACTGATGCAGATAAAAACTTTAGAGTCGTCATCTTATTTGCATGAAGCATTTGGATACAACTTATTATAATTACACTCCAGCGGATTTGGGTTACCGGGTTCGTGCAGATGCATACCATCGCCGCGACACCATTTCCACAGGTCGCAATCTTTGCAGATGCCGGTTTTAAATGGTTTTCGATCGCGAAATTCTTTGAAACGGTTGTCCCAGACATCAAGGAAATCGTTTTTATAAATATTGCCCTGCACGAAGCCACGGTTGATGTTGGGGCAAGCACAGATATCGCCGTTGGCCAATACTGAACCAACATGAATTCCGGCGCGGCAGAAGAAAACGCCATCGCGCACCAGTCCTTCGTAATCGCCAAGGAATCCATCGCAGCCAGTTGCAGCTTTGATTTTGCCTTCGGCACGTGTGCGCAAAATAAAATCGAACACTGCGCGAAATTTTTCATCATCGAGCATCAATTCAGGGTTTTTGGCTGCGCGACCAATGGGGTCGATCATAAACAAACGCCATCTTTTCACGCCAATATCAATAAGGAAATCTTTGATTTGATCAAGTTCCGCGAAGTTGCGCTGATTGACACAGGTGACTACATCGTACACCATGCCTGGCTCTGCAGCCAGCAATTTTATGGCATTCACCGCACGTTCGAACGAACCTTCCCTGCCCCGCAACCAGTCGTGATTGGCTTTCAGCCCGTCGAGGCTGATGGTAGCAGATCTCAATCCGGCTTCGCGCAACGAGCGAAAACGTTCTGGCGTCATGGCGTAGCCGTTGCTCACCATACCCCAGGGGAATCCCATTTTTTTCAATTCAGCTCCGACTACTTCGAGATCTTTTCGTACAAGCGGCTCTCCGCCTGAGACTACGATCATCACTTTATTCGGATTGTATCGTTTCGCCACCTGACGACAGACATTCAGAAAGTCTTCAGCAGGCATATCGGGCGCGTCTTCAACGATTTTGCAATCACTGCCACAATGCAGACAGGCAATATTGCAGCGGGAAGTACATTCCCAGAAAAAATAGCTCAAATCGTGTAACTTGGCCTGCACACGCACATAGCGCGCATGGATATTGAATACCATTCGTTTCTTAAAGCGGAATCTTTTTCGCAGATTTGTCATATCAGTTTTATATTTGCGTCGGATCACTTACAATAACTACTCAACAGTCGGCCTGAAATCAGGCAAAACACCGTAATCAGTAGCTGGAAGCACTTCCGGATCATATACGGGTACAACCCCATACAAGGTCGGTGTCATGAGCGATTCGTCTATTATTTCTGCAGGCACAACCGGAATGGGTTTGTTTTTATTTAATGCGCTATCGGCAGGATTTTTATGCCCGGTAATGGCTGCGTTTCCGAAAGAACTTCCGTTTGAACAGGACACAGAAATGCCTCCTGCACTGAGAATAATCAGGAAGTTTCGCAGCAATGAAGCTGTTTTCTTTAAAAACCATTTATGTATATCCCCTGTCATCATTTGCTAATTCTGAAAATCAGAAGGCGGGCCATACTTAGTCTGCATCGGCCTGTCCGTATTTACCGGAACACCATATTTCGTAACCATATTTCCCGGAAGAGGTTTATAATTTGCCCTGGCAATGCTATCCTTGCGGACTTTGGCCAAAGAATCGGCACGAACCTGAGCGAGACTATCTTCCTTCACCATTGCAATGGAATCGAGGCTTTGCTGCTCTTTCGCTTTGTTCAGTGAATCCTGGTTGACGTTGTTTTCCGTTTTCCCGCTTCCCGAGCAAGCCGACATAAAACCGGCGATACCAATCACAGCCAACAGGTTCCGGAGGAAACGCGCATTTAGCGTGAGCAAACGATAGCGGATTTTGTGGCTCATGTGTTTTGGATTTTGATATTCAAAGATAGCAAATTATCGTGGGCGAAGTGATTTCAGGATGTGCGAAGCTTCAAACATCGCACAACTTCTGCAACAGGGTTAATGATTTTGCTTCGGAGGGACAACGACGCCATACAAAGTCACTTTGTGGATGGTGTCGTAATTGGGCGTAATCTGAATCACCCCATAGTCGGTCTGGATTTCGGGATCGTAATAATTCGGACGCGTTGTATCGGCAGGAATAATAACGATTGAATCTTGTTTCACGGGATCGGGCTCTGATACTTGCTTTTCAGAAGTTTTGCAGCTGGTTACAAAAACCGGAATGCTTAATAAAATGAGCAACCTGCGCAGCAAAGCAGCATTCAGATAATGTGCAATTTTAATTTTCACTTTCATACTTATAACTCCGGAATTTCAAAATTATACTCAATACTTTCCTGCAAAATTGGGGTGGCTACAACCCCGTAACAAGGTGTTATTACCGGACATTCATAAACAGGGATCAACGTATCGGCCTTTTTCACAATGATGGTGTCAATTGGCTTTGGTACTATAACAATCATTTGCCTTGTTGTGTCCGCAGCCATGGAACCACTTTGTACCTGCTGGGGCACATGGCATGCTGTTGCAAACAGCGGCATACTCAATAAAACCAGCAACCGCCGAAGAAGAGCCGCATTCAAATAATTGAAAATATTTTTGCATTTTCTGCTCATACACTAATTGTTGGGTACACCGTATTTAGTCTGAAACTGATCGCGATCGGGAACCGGAACGCCATACATAGGTTGCTCCTGAATTGGGTTTGGCTCATACACCGGCGGCACACCGTATTCACAGATGGGGCCCGGATCGACAGGAATAACCGGCGCCACATAAATGGTTGTCTGCTTTTTAGAGGCAGCAATGCTGTCTTCCCGGTCCCTGGCTTTCATTGAATCAATAATGGCTTTCAACTTTTCATTCTCGCGAAAAACAGAATCCATGCGTTGATTAACTTCAACCTGCTTTAGGGAATCTTCAGTAACGACATTTTGCTTGTCCGAGGTGCTGCTGCATGACGAAATCATGGCGGAAAAGCTGAGCAGGGCGAGCATATTTCTGAGAATTCTGGCTCTGAGCCTGTAAATCCGATAAGCAATCCGAAGGTTCATGACGGTAGTTTTTGGAAGTGAGTGCAAGTTAAGATGTTTTTGGGAGAAAATTCCATAATAGTGGTCAGCTTTATGCGTTCAACGTTCTTCTTCAACGCTCACGATAGCAATCGTGACAGGTCGCTTTCAGCGACGCAGAGAGGTTGAAGAAGGAGCGGTTTTTCGTTACACGTTAAAGGCGTTACGCGTTACAACCGTTACACGTGACAGGCGCTCCCCGCGTTACCTTGCCCATGTCACGGAGCCGCGGGAGTGCGCGTTACGTCGCCTTTATCAGCTTGATAACTTCACTCGAGATGTTCTTTGTGCTAATTCACTATCGCCTATTACCTATCGCCTGATGCCTATTGCCTAACGCCTTATAGCATACACCACTTCATCGAGTAATTCGCCGTTTTTCACATAGGTTTTTTCGAAGCTGGCTTCCAGAACAAAGCCGGCTTTTTCGAGTACGCGCTGCGAGCCAATGTTGCGGCCGAAGGTGCCGGCATAGATGCGGTTAATCTCGAATGTTTTGAAGCCATACTCTACCATTTGTTTCACTGCTTCGGCCATGATGCCTTTGCCCCAGAACGGCTCTGCAAGCCAATAGCCGATTTCAGCATTGTTGCGGCGAATATCAAAACCCGGAAATATTCCAATTGAACCTACTGCTTCGCCATTAATGTCAATTGCAAAAATCCGCACTGGATGATGCTTTCGGGCCAACTTCAGAAATTTCTTTCCCGACTGCCTTGTGTAAGGGTGCGGGAACATGTCGGTCAGATTCATGGCTATGCGCGGATTGTCAGCGTATTTCAGCAGAAATTTCAGATCCGATTTTTTCCAGGGACGAAGTGAGAAGTCCATAGCAGGCAATGTTTACGACACTCAAAAGTAGAGAAATTCTGCCACGTGGGGACCAAACAATTTCTTCCGCGAATGAACGCAAATGCACGCGAAGATTTCCTTTTCCCTCAGCAGATCTTATGGACGCTAATTAGATTCAGTCTTCACCTGTGGCGAAGACTGATTCGGTAGGGCGCAAAGAACGTTGTCGTAAGGGTACGAATGCTCAAATATTTTCGTGACATTGTGCCACTGAGGCTGACTTGGGGTGCGCGAAGACACAGAGGAAATATTTTGCGGGTGTCATTTGATTATTTTATATTTGCTATTCCGATACGGCAAGATTAAAAAAAGCAATTACGCTTATAAGCCCCACAATAATGGCTGGAAGCTGTAAATAGAAAGGGAATAGACAAATTTGGCCGATATTAATATATGTCCGGGAGTTATGTTTTATTTAAAACCACTTAAATTTAAAACTATGAAACAAACATTGATTTTCCTTTTGATCGTTTTACTTTTTGCTGGATGTAAAAAAGAAAAATATGGGAATTTAAAGCAGCAAATAAAATTAACCACAGCACAACAGAATCGAAGTGGCAAATCTATGAAAAGCACACAAGAATTGCGTTACACGCAATTTGGAGATTTTATCACCAGCATTACACCGTCAAGTTTTATTGGTGAATTTGATTGGTTTGCCTATTATTACATGAATGCAAATGAGGATTATATGACACTCATAGATCTGACGCACAATGAAGGATTGACTGCTGATTTTTCCAATAATGCCACAATCCCGGTTATACCCATGCTAGGCGGTAGCGTATATGAGAATGCGGATGGAGAGGGAGAATATTTTAAACATGATGTTACTTTTAAAAAATTGGTAATTCAGATGAATTTAAAACAAGTAATTGAATTACCCTCTGAATACAGCGATGTTCATTTAATTCAATTTGATATTGATGGAGGAAGTTTTGCTCAACAAAACGGGAATATTCTAACAACAGAAATCTACCCCCTGAATCAAGCCGTTGAAGAATTAAAAGTGTTTTACCCATCTATTTGGATGGTTTTTGGAGGGACTGACAGTACGTATATTGACAGCTGCCAAATAATTGAGGGGCTTAATATGTTTCCTACATATCAAATTAAAAGCAATAAATTTACTGAATGGACTTTGACGCCACCACTGCCTGAACAAACAAAAACAATTGTTTCGACTTTGGGGTTCAACAATGATAATATCATTCATATTTACGCTGGTGCCGATAATATTCCATATACCAGTGACGATGTGATCGTATTAGAACCAAATTTTTGGGAAAGAATTTATTCGGAAGTAGAAATCACTCTGGGCACAACCTCGCCCAATACCAATTGATGTGGGGGTTCAGTGATTTGGAGCGTTCGTGTCCCGAAAAATGCTTAGGCATCTGACGGGCTTTCGCACTATAATTACGCACGACACCATGCAGTCAGACGCTAATTCATTAATCCCCTACGCTCTCCCAAACTGCATCAGATAGGCTTTGATAAACCCTTGAATGTCTCCATCGAGAACGCCCTGGGTGTCGGAAGTTTCATAACTGGTTCTGTTGTCTTTCACCATGCGGTACGGATGCAGCACGTAGCTGCGGATTTGAGAGCCCCACTCGATTTTCTTTTTGCTGCTTTCGATGGCGTCAATGGCTTCGCGTTTTTTGCGTAGCTCCAGTTCGTACAATTGCGATTTCAACATCTGGATTGCCTTTTCGCGGTTCTGAAGCTGAGAGCGCGTTACCTGGCATTCGACCACAATGCCCGAAGGCGCGTGGCGCACACGAACGGCAGTTTCGACTTTGTTCACATTCTGACCGCCGGGGCCAGAGCTGCGAAAGGTGTCCCAATCGAGATCGGCCGGATTGAGGACTATATCAATATTGTCATCAACCACAGGGTAAGCATATACCGATGCAAACGAAGTGTGACGGCGCTCATTGGCATCGAATGGTGAAAGCCGCACCAGACGGTGAACACCGCTCTCGCTCTTCAAATAGCCGAATGCATAATCGCCTTCGATTTCGAGTGAGCATGATTTAATTCCAGCTACATCGCCGGCCTGCATGTCGAGTTCGGTAACTTTAAAGTTATTTCGTTCGGCCCATCGCATGTACATCCGCATGAGCATCTCGGCCCAATCCTGGCTCTCAGTGCCGCCTGCACCTGAGTTGATGGTGATAATGGAGCTGAGTTTATCTTCTTCGCCGCTGAGCATATTAAAAAACTCAAGTTCCTCAATCGCTGTCTGGGCAACAGAAAAAGTCTGATCGAACTCTTCCTGGCTCATGTCGCCACTGGCTAGAAATTCGAGTGCAACCTCCAATTCATCAACAGCCATTGTAACGTTGTCGTAGCGGGTAATCCAGGATTTTTTTTCGCTAAGAATTTTTAGAAATTTCTCAGCTTCTTTAGGGTTGTCCCAAAAATCAGGAGCTAAAGTCTTTTTTTCATTTTCTTCGAAATCAGGTCTTCTTTGATCGATGTCAAAGGAACCTCCTCAGAGCGTTGTGGCGCTCCTTCAATGTCTTTACGTCGTCTTTTCCAGCCATGGTGGTAGATTTTGTGCAAAGATAAGAAATAGTGGCCAGTTGTGAGTTTTAGCTTTCGTTACGCGTTACAAACGTTACGGGTAACAAGCGTGACAAATAGCTGTCGGCTCTGAGAAGGAGCTGAGAAGGTTGTATTTCTTTAACGCACTCAGGTCGCTTTGCGACGCAGAGAGGTTAAAGAATGAGCTGAGGAGTTACGATGGTAACTCAAAACAGAGTTGCTGAACTTGCAGGAATTAGTATTTTTACAAAAACAAAAACTGTTATGAGTAAATTTCAAGACTTTTTCCCGGGGGAAAACATCCTGTCCGAAGAACAGGGCTTTTACGTGAAGGGCATTCTGAATGCAAAAACCGGAACGATCGTTATGACCGACAAGCGTGTTGCTTTTGTGGAACAGAAAATGGTTCCCGGCGGCGGATTACTGGTGAGGGCAGCTGTTGAGGTTTCCGGTGTGAAGCGGCCAAAGCTGAAAGTAGATGTTCCATTCGAAGAAATGGATTCCTGGGAACATCCAAAAAAGCATGATATCCGCATTAAAAACAAGGCTGGAGAGCAATTCACACTGCGGCCTGTGAAATACGATGTATGGGATGCAAAGCTGAAAGAGCTGAAAAAATAATTAAAAAAGGGACAAAATTTTGTCCCTTTTTTAAAATCAGTTTTTCGGCTTCACTTCAAGCCATCGAGTGGCTTTTACGACAAAGCGAACGAAGAGGTATATCAGCAGGGCCGCGCCCAGTCCTATCATCCATTCAATATCGAGCATCGGTTCTTTTGTGTAGAAAAGATGTTTAAGAAAATTGATGATGGCGAAGGAGAGAATGGTAGCGAAGAATCCGTGATACTCGCGGCGCATAACACTGCGCCAGTTGAAGCTGCGTCCAGTTTTTATATAACCGCTGCATTTCGGAAAAAATGCTGGTGTTTTTGCAGCCCAGTCTTCGAATTCCTGACCGAATTTTTCACCGATGAAGCGTTCTTCGGCAAACATAATTCGTTCGTAATAAATCCAGAAAAAGAACACGGCAAATATCAGAAACTCCCAGCTGCCGACGTAAATAATCAGGCCGAGCCACATCAGAAAATTGCCCAGATAGAGCGGATGACGCACCACTGAATACAATCCGGTAGTATTAATGGTATCGGCAATCTGCTTCCCGGTGTTGCGGCCCGATGTCCCGCGCGGCGCGTATCCAATGGCAATGACACGTACAATCATCCCAATTACAGAAACACCGAGGCAGATCAAACTCCACCAGTATTCCTGATACGGAATAAATTCATCATTATCGAGCCAGATGGCCAACGCTGCAAAAACATAGAGTACAAGCGGGACGTAACTTCTGTACTTGAAAAGGCGGTTGCCGCTCTTTTCAAATTCCCTGATCATTGACATAGGCGGGACTTGTTTCAGTAAGGATAAAAAGCGAAATCGGTTCCGAGGTAATACGACTGACCGCCCAGCATATCTTCGATGCGCATGAGCTGGTTGTATTTTGCAATACGTTCACTGCGGCATGCACTGCCAGTTTTGATCAATCCGGTATTCATAGCCACGGCCAGATCGGCAATCGTTGTGTCTTCGGTTTCACCACTGCGGTGGCTAATGATTGAAGAATAGCCATAGCGATGCGCCATGTTGATGGCCTGAATGGTTTCCGAAACGGTTCCAATCTGATTCAGTTTGATCAGAATTGAATTGGCAACGCCTTTCTCAATACCATCCGCCAGACGATTTACGTTGGTTACAAACAAATCATCTCCAACCAACTGAACAGTTTCGCCAATTTTGTCAGTTATAATTTTCCAGCCATCCCAATCATCTTCAGCCATGCCGTCTTCGATGGAATAGATCGGATATTTTTTGGTCCAATCAGCGAGGAACGACGCCATTTCTTTCGAGCTGAGTTTGTCGCCCGTCGATTTTTTGAAATGGTATTTTTTATCGGTAGCATTGTAAAATTCGCTGGCAGCCACATCAAGCGCGATTGCAATATCGACACCTGGTTTGTATTTGGCTTTTTCAATGGCTTCGATAATGACCTGCAGCGCTTCTTCGTTCGATTTCAGGTTGGGTGCAAAACCGCCTTCATCGCCGACATTGGTTGAGAGGCCGCGTTTTTTCAGAACGTCTTTCAATGAATGGAATACTTCGGTACCCATGCGGATGGCCTGATTGAACGTTTCGGCATTGATTGGCATGATCATGAATTCCTGAAAGTCGATGCTGTTATCGGCATGCGATCCGCCATTGATGATGTTCATCATTGGAATCGGAAGCGTATTGGCGTTGACACCGCCGAGATAGCGATACAGCAGCTGGTTTGTTTCAGCAGCAGCGGCATGAGCCACAGCGAGTGACACACCAAGGATTGCATTTGCGCCAAGGCTTGATTTATTGTCTGTTCCGTCAAGCTGAATCATCAGCCGGTCGATCTGGTTCTGATCTGTAACATCAATGCCCAGGATTTCAGGAGCGATTACCTTATTTACATTATTGACGGCTTTCAGAACACTTTTGCCACCATACATTTTTTTGTCCCCGTCGCGCAGCTCGTGAGCTTCGTGAACACCGGTTGATGCGCCAGAAGGAACTGATGCCCGGGCAAAATTACCACCAGAGGTAACGAGTTCGACCTCAACTGTAGGATTTCCGCGAGAGTCAAGAATCTGACGTGCGTAAACATTTGCTATTGTTGCCATAATTTTTTGGTTTAAAAATGAAAGACAGGATATCCGAAAATATCCTGTCCAAAAGTATGAAAAAATTCAGTACCCTCAATTATTTCTCAGCGCTGTCGCTTTCCGGAGCCTGTTCTTCTGCAGGTTTTTCTTCAGCAACTTCCTCGGCTTTCACCTCTTCAGCTTTAGGCTGTTTGGCTTCAACCACCGGAGCTTCGTCCGTCTTTTTCACTTTCGAACGACGGGTGCGACCTGTAGTAGTTTTCTTAGCTTCTTTCGTACCGAGCATGGCTTCGTTGTAATCCACCAGTTCCATCATGCACATTTCAGCGTTGTCGCCGGCGCGCATGTCAGTTTTCAGAATACGTGTGTATCCACCCGGACGATCAGCAACTTTATTTGCCACATCGTGGAAGAGTTCTTTTACAGCTTCTTTGTCCTGCAGATATTTGAAAGCCATACGACGATGGTGCATAGAATCATCCTTCGAGAGGGTGATAACAGGTTCTACGAAACTGCGCAGCGCTTTAGCTTTCTGCACAGTAGTAGTAATGCGTTTATGCAGGATCAGCGAACAAGCCATGTTTGTCAACATAGCTTCGCGGTGAGCCGTTTTTCTTCCAAGCTTATTAAATCCGTGTTTGTGTCTCATCTCGGTTAATCCTTATCCAGTTTATATTTTGAAACATTCATTCCGAAGTGCAGGTTTTTCGATTTCACCAGTTCTTCAAGTTCAGCCAGTGATTTCTTACCAAAATTCCTGAATTTCAGAAGGTCATTTTTATTGTAGGAAACAAGTTCACCCAGTGTTTCTACGTCAGCAGCCTTGAGGCAGTTGAGAGCGCGGACACTGAGATCCATATCCGACAATTTGGTTTTGAGCAGATGACGCATGTGGAGATAATCTTCATCAAAATCATCAACAACGGCTTTCTCTGTAGGTTCGATATCAATTTTATCGTCAGAGAAAAGCACGAAATGCTGAATAAGAATTGAAGAAGCGTCTTTCAGTGCATCTTTAGGGAGAATAGATCCGTCGGTCTGAATTGTCAGAACAAGTTTTTCGTAGTCAGTTTTCTGTTCAACGCGGAAATTCTCTATGTCGTAATTCACATTGGTGATAGGCGTGAAAGTAGCATCCATTGCAATATAGCCAATGTTTTCGGTAGCCGGTTTAAGATCTTCGGCAGCAACATAACCACGGCCTTTCTCTATATTCAGCTCAAAGCTCAGCTTTACGGTCGGGTCGAGGTGGCAGATCACGAGATCCGGATTGAGAACCTGAAATCCCGAAAGGAATTTATTAAGGTCACCGGCAGTGACAACTTCCTGGCCTTGAAAAACAGCATTTACATGCTCAGAATTGAGTTCTTCAATCTGGCGTTTCAGGCGGACCTGCTTGAGATTAAGAATGATGTCGACCATGTCTTCTACAACACCAGGTATGGTGGAGAATTCATGCAGGACATTGTCAAATTTCACACCGGTGATGCTAAAGCCTTCGAGCGAAGAGAGCAAAATACGACGAAGGGCATTACCAATGGTTATGCCGTAGCCCGGTTCAAGAGGTCTGAATTCAAACACTCCCTTACGTTCGTCGGATTCGAGCTGAATGACTTTATCCGGTTTTTGGAAATTAAGTATGGCCATAGTTTGAATTTATGGTTGTTATTTGTTGTACAATTCAACGATCAGCTGCTCATTGATGTTTTCAGGAATGGCTTCACGTTCCGGGTAATTCAGGAATTTGCCAGACATTTTTTCTCCGTCCCATTCGAGCCAGCTGTAACTATTATTATGTCCACTCAGCGAATCGGAAATGATTTCAAGGTTTTTCGATTTCTCGCGCACCGAAACCACATCACCCACTTTCAGTAAATATGAAGGCACATTTACAACTTTACCGTTTACTTCGATATGCTTGTGGCTTACGAGCTGGCGGGCGCCATCGCGGGTTTTACCAATACCTAAACGATAAACAGTGTTGTCGAGACGTGATTCGATAAACTGAAGCAGTTTTTCACCAGTAACACCTTTTTTGGTTGAAGCAAGGAGGAACAATTTTTTGAATTGGCGCTCCAAAATACCATAGGTATACTTGGCTTTTTGTTTTTCCGCAAGCTGAACACCATATTCAGAAACTTTTCTTCTGCGTTTGGTCTGTCCGTGCATTCCCGGCGGATATTTTTTCTTTTCTAAAAATTTGTCATGACCGTAAATAGGTTCCTGGAACTTACGGGCAATTCTTGACTTCGGTCCGATATATCTTGCCATATCTTGATTTTTTCTTCAGTTAATTAAACCCTTCTGCGTTTCGGAGGACGGCAGCCATTGTGAGGAATAGGAGTAACATCGACAATTTCAGTTACTTCAATCCCGGCACCATGAATGCTACGGACGGCACTTTCGCGTCCTGATCCAGGGCCGCACACATACACCTTCACCTTACGCAAACCAGCATCGAAAGCGACTTTTGCGCAATCTTCAGCTGAAACCTGCGCTGCATAGGGAGTGTTTTTCTTGCTACCCCTGAAACCCATTTTCCCTGCTGACGACCAGGAAATAACCTGTCCGTCTTCGTTGGTCAACGAAATAATGATATTGTTGAAGGAGGCCTTCACATATGCATTTCCGAAAGGTTCAACCTTAACCTTACGCTTTCTGACCGTTTTAGTTTGTTTTGCCATATCTGGATATTTTCAATTTTTATCAACCCTTAGGTGCCTTCTTCTTGTTGGCAACTGTCTTTTTCTTTCCTTTACGAGTACGGGCATTGTTCTTAGTGCTCTGTCCACGCAACGGAAGTCCGAGACGATGACGAATGCCACGATAGCAACCAATGTCCATCAATCGCTTAATGTTCATCTGCACTTCGCTGCGCAGCGCGCCTTCAGTTTTAATTTCATCGCTGATGACCTGACGGATCGCTGAAAGATCGCTGTCATCCCAGTCCTGAACCTTCTTATCGAAGTCAACTTTGGCTTTCGTTAAAATTACTCGGGAAGTCGAACGGCCAATTCCGTAAATATAGGTCAGACCTATTTCGCCCCGCTTGTTTTTTGGTAAATCAATTCCTGCAATACGTGCCATATATTGTTTTTTTCAAATTCGTTATTAACCCTGACGTTGTTTAAACTTAGGATTTTTTTTGTTGATGATGTACACTCTGCCTTTGCGGCGAACGATTTTGCAATCTGGAGTACGTTTCTTGACTGAAGCTCTCACTTTCATAGTGCTGTCCTGTTTTTATTTGTATCTGAAGGTTATTCTTCCCTTGGTCAAATCATACGGTGAAATTTCAAGACGAACTCTGTCGCCTGGAAGAATTTTGATATAATGCATGCGCATCTTGCCGGAAATGTGGGCCAGAATAACATGCCCATTTTCCAGTTCAACGCGGAACATTGCATTGCCCAAACTCTCGACAACTGTTCCATCTTGTTCTATTGCACCCTGTTTTGCCATATTTTGTTTTACACTCTGTTTTCAATATACTCGTAAGTTGAAATCACTTCTGGAGTTTTCCTCACCACAACCATGTGCTCGAAATGTGCACTGTTGCTCCCGTCGCGCGTCCGGATGGTCCATCCGTCTGCTTCCTGATACACCCGCCATGTTCCCTGATTGATCATCGGTTCTATGCAAAGAACCATATTTTCTACAAGGGGCATTCCGTGACCTCGTTTGCCGTAATTCGGCACTTCCGGTTTTTCATGTAGCTTCTGCCCTATTCCATGCCCAACCAGATCGCGGACTACATGAAATCCATTTCGCTCAACATGAAGCTGTACCGCATGACCAATGTCACCAACACACTTCCCGGGTACCGCTTCAGCTATTCCTTTCATCAAAGACTCCTGCGTAATGCGCAAAAGGTCTTTGGTTTTCTGATTGGTTTCGCCAATTAAAAAGGTGTACGCATAATCGCCAACATAACCGTTCAGTACTGCACCGCAGTCAACCGAAACAATATCACCTTCCTTTATCACACGATTACCCGGAATCCCATGTACCACCTGATCATTAATCGAGATACACAAAGTAGCGGGAAATCCGTTGTAGCCCTTGAACGCTGGAATTCCGCCGTTGTCACGGATGAATTCCTCAGCAATCCTGTCAACCATTCGTGTTTCCACTCCTGGTTTCAGCAGGCGGGATACTTCTCCCAAAGTTTTTCCAACAAGCAAAGAACTCTTTTTCAGTAATTCTATTTCCTCTTCACGCTTCTGCAGCATAACTATCAGATTCCTCCCATCCCGGTCGACGTGCGGCCCTTTATACGGCCAGACTTTGTAAGTCCGTCATAGTGACGCATGAGCAAATGACTTTCAACCTGCTGCAAAGTATCGAGAACTACCCCGACAAGAATCAACAGTGAAGTACCTCCAAAGAATTGAGCAAACTGACTGTTGACGCCAAACAAACTAACAATGGCAGGCATAATTGCCACTAGAGCGAGGAACATGGATCCAGGCAGGGTAATGCGCGACATAACGGTATCGATGAATTCCGCTGTACGCTTACCGGGTTTAATGCCCGGAATAAAACCGCCGTTTTTCTTCAGGTCCTCAGCCATCTGATTAGGATTGATGGTGATAGCAGTATAGAAGTATGTGAAAAGAATAATGAGAATTGCGAAAGTAAAATTATACCAGAATCCGTTAGGATTGGTGAATGCCGCTATCACACCAGTGAAAGTATCACTATTGGCAAAACCGGCAAGCGTGATAGGAATAAACATAATTGCCTGAGCAAAAATGATAGGCATAACACCTGCTGCATTTACCTTAAGAGGTACATACTGACGAACACCGCCATATTGTTTATTCCCGACTACTCGTTTTGCAAACTGGACCGGAATCTTCCGGGTTCCCTGAACAAGTAGAATAGTCATTACAACAACCAGTACGAGAAATACAAGCTCAACAATGAAGACCATGAGTCCGCCACCAGAGACTTCCATCCGGGAAGCAAACTCTGCAAGCAAAGCAAAAGGCAGTCGGGCAATGATACCAATCATAATGATGAGCGAAATTCCGTTTCCAAGACCTTTGTCAGTAATACGCTCTCCGAGCCACATAACGAACAACGTTCCAGCTGTAAGTATAATGGTAGAGGATAGTCTGAACAAGAAAGGAACCTGAGAAACAGCTGCATCAAACGGATAAATGCCACCGGCAGGAATCTGAGAAGCAAGATTTGCTATGTACCCCTGAGCCTGAGCAACAGTAATAATTACCGTCAGATAACGGGTTATCTGGTTCATTTTCTTTCTTCCGCTTTCGCCTTCACGTTGCAGTCTCTGGAAATAAGGAACTGCAATGCCAAGTAGCTGAACAACGATAGAAGCAGAAATATAGGGCATAATTCCAAGTGCAAATACAGAAGCATTGGAAAAAGCACCCCCAGAAAACATATTGATAAGACCGAGAAGACCGTCTTGTCCCTGATTCTGAAGCGCACCAAGAGCATTGGGATCAATACCAGGCAAAACCACGTAGGATCCGAAGCGATAAATCAAAATGATCAGCAACGTGTAGAGGATTCTCTTTTTAAGATCCTCTATTTTGTTGATATTCTTGAAGGTATTGACGAGACGACTCATTAAAATTATATTTTGATTGCTTGACCACCTTGTTCTTCAATTGCCTTAACGGCAGTAGTTGAGAAAGCATGAGCTTTCACGTCCAGTTTCATGGTAAGTTTTCCTCTGCCGAGGATTTTTACGATATCGTTTTTCGAAATCAGACCATGAGCGCGAAGCACTTCCGGAGTGATTTCCTGCAGTTTGTTTGCCGTTGCAAGTTCCTGCAGCATATCGATATTGAGAGCGCGATATTCAACGCGGTTAATATTCTTGAAGCCGAATTTCGGAACACGACGTTGCAGAGGCATCTGGCCGCCTTCGAAACCAATCTTACGGCTGTAACCACTACGAGACTGGGCACCTTTGTGACCACGAGTAGAAGTTCCACCGTGACCGGATCCCTGGCCTCTAGCGATGCGTTTATCTTTTTTTGTTGCTCCGTCTGCCGGTTTTAAATTACTTAAATCCATTGTTGTCAGTTTTTTAAGGTCAGATTTCTTCCACTTTCACCAGGTGATTCACTTTTCTGATCATCCCGAGAATTTGCGGGGTTGCCGTATGTTCAACACTTGAATGCATTTTACCGAGGCCCAGCGCCTGGATATTTTTGCGTTGAATTGCAGGACGGTCAATCAGACTCTGAATTAATGTAATGCGAACTTTTTTCATATTTTCTCAGATTAACCGTTAAACACTTTATCCATTGAAATGCCTCTAAGTTGCGCAATCATGCGAGCATCTTTAAGGTTCATCAGTGCATCAACAGTAGCTTTTACTACGTTATGCGGGTTTGATGATCCCTTTGATTTTGCAAGTACGTTTTTCACGCCAACACTTTCAAGGACAGCACGCATGGCGCCACCAGCGATGACTCCGGTACCAGGTGCGGCCGGTTTAAGAAAGACAGTAGCACCGCCAAATTTACCTTCCTGTTGGTGAGGCAGAGTCCCTTTCAGGATGGCAACACGTACAAGATTTTTCTTGGCATCTTCAATTCCTTTAGCGATGGCTGAAGTTACTTCCTTTGCTTTGCCGAGGCCGTAACCGACAACACCATCTTCGTTGCCCACAACCACAATGGCTGAGAAGCTGAAGGTGCGTCCGCCCTTGGTCACTTTTGTAACCCTTTGAATGCTTACGAGACGATCCTTGAATTCAACGTCGCTCGATTTTACTCTGTTTATACTGATATTAGCCATATTTCTCAGAATTTTAATCCACCTTCTCTGGCTGCGTCAGCCAAAGCTTTTACTCTACCGTGATACTGATAACCGTTGCGATCAAAGACAACTGCTTTAATGCCTGCTTCAACAGCGCGCTCAGCTACGAGCTTTCCAACCAGTTTCGCTTTATCGGTTTTAGTGACTTTCTGCTCGGCAACGCCTTTGACGCGTGATGATGCGGAAGCCAGTGTTTTGCCAGATTTGTCATCGATAATCTGGGCATAAATTTCCTTGCAGCTGCGGTAAACTGACAGGCGCGGACACTCGCCGGTTCCCGAAACCACTTTGCGGATACGCATCTTGATGCGTTTTCTGCTGAACTCTTTTCTGCTTTTGATAGCCATAGTTGCCTCTTTTATTATTTAGCCGCAGCAGCTTTACCAGCCTTACGACGTAAAACTTCATTTTTAAATCTGACACCCTTGCCTTTGTACGGCTCCGGTTTGCGAAACGAACGGATTTTGGCTGCCACCTGACCGATCAGCTGCTTGTCGTGCGACGTCAGAATGATGGTTGGGCTCTTTCCTTTTTCAGTTATGGTTTCGATGCTTACTTCCTTTGGTAATTCAAACAAAATGTTGTGCGAATGACCAAGACTGAGATCAAGCAGTTGTCCGGTAGCCAGGCATTTGTAACCTACACCGACAAGCTCCATGGTTGTGGTGAACCCTTCGGAAACACCTTTAACCATATTGGCCAGCAATGAACGATACAAACCATGGAAAGATCTCACCTGGCGCTCTTCATTTGAGCGTTCCATATGAAGAACCGAACCTTCTATGTTGATTTTTAATTCGGGAGCTATCTGTTGTTTCAGTTCTCCTTTCGGACCTTTTACGGTAACGATATTGTCCGCAGAAACGTTCACCTGAACGCCAGCCGGTATATCAATCTGTTTTTTTCCGATCCTTGACATTGGAATTCCTCCTGTTATTAATTATGACACAAAACAAATGACTTCGCCGCCAACGTTTTCTTTACGGGCCTGCTTGTCGGTCATGAGTCCCTTCGAAGTGCTGACGATGGCAATGCCAAGGCCGTTCATCACTTTCGGGATCTCATCACTCGGAGAATACTTACGCAAACCGGGACGGCTCACGCGTTTAATCTCGGTGATTGCCGACAGTTTGTTAATAGGATTGTACTTTAGGGCCACTTTAAGGCTCTTGGGAAAAGTACTTTCCTCAACTTTATAATTGAGAATATAACCGTTCTCGTGTAACAACTTGGCCAGTTCAACCAGCATTTTGTTGGATGGAACCTCCACAATGCGGTGGTTGGCTTTGATGGCGTTTCTTACGCGGGTCAGAAAATCTGCAATGGAATCCGTTACCATTCTATATCGTTTTATAATTTACCAACTTGCTTTTTTAACTCCGGGAATTTCTCCATTCAGGGCCATTTGCCTGAAATTGATGCGCGAAATTCCGAACATGCGCATATATCCTTTTGGACGTCCGGTCAGTTTGCAGCGGTTGTGCAATCTGATCTTAGAAGCGTTTTTAGGAATTTTCTGCAGAGCAGTGAAATCACCGGCGGCTTTCAAAGCTTCTTTTTTAGCAGCGTATTTTTCAACCATTTTCTGCCGCTTTACTTCGCGGGCTTTCATCGATTCTTTTGCCATACCTAGTGTTTTTTGAAGGGTAAACCGAATGACTTTAACAATGCATGAGCTTCTTTATCGGAACTGCCCGATGTCACAAAAGTAATATCCATTCCGGTGATCTTGTTGATCTTGTCAATATTGATCTCCGGGAATATAATTTGTTCGGTAACACCAAAAGTGTAATTACCACGGCCGTCGAATCCTTTGTCATTGATTCCCCTGAAGTCACGGACGCGAGGGATGGAAACCGAAATCAAACGGTCGAGGAATTCATACATTGTGTTTCCACGGAGCGTAACGCGAACACCCACTGGGTTGCCTTTACGCACCTTGAAGTTTGAAATGTCTTTTCTCGATTTGGTTTGAACAGCTTTCTGACCTGTTACATTGGTCATCTCGTCCACTGCAAAATCAATGAGTTTTTTGTCAGTAACAGCACCGCCAACACCTTGGTTGACAGAAATCTTGAGGAGCTTTGGCACCTGCATGACTGTTTTGAACTGGAATTCCTGCATCAGAGCGGGAACAATTTCCTTGTCGTACTTTTCTCTTAATCGCGGAATGTAAGCCATTACTTAATTTCCTCCTTTGATTTTTTGGAATATCTAACGATTGTACCATCTTCTTTCACCTGACGACCCACGCGGGTGACTTTGCCTGATTTATCAACCAGCATCAGATTAGAAATATTGATGGGTGCTTCCTTTTTAATAATGCCACCTTTTGAGTTTTTGGCTGAAGGGCGACTATGTTTGGAAACAATCTTGACACCTTCCACAATGGCAGTGTTTAAATCCGGGAAAACTTCCAGTACACGACCTTCTGTTCCACGGTCGTTTCCGGAAATCACCTTCACACTGTCGCCTTTTTTAATTTTAATTTTCACTTTCATAGCGCTGCGAATTATAGTACCTCGGGGGCAAGTGAAACAATTTTCATATACTGTTTGTCGCGGAGTTCGCGTGGCACGGGGCCGAAAATACGGGTTCCGCGCAATTCATCCGTAGCGGTAAGCAGCACAACTGCATTATCGTCAAAGCGGATATAAGAACCGTCGGGGCGACGTATTTCTTTTTTAGTGCGAACAACAACTGCTTTGGACACGGTGCCCTTTTTAATGTTTCCTGAAGGGATAGCATCTTTCACCGTTACGATGATTTTGTCTCCCACAGAAGCATAGCGACGTTTAGTACCGCCCAGAACACGGATGCAAAGTACCTCTTTGGCCCCGCTGTTGTCAGCTACATTAAGTCTTGATTCCTGCTGTATCATGGTTATTTAGCCTTTTCAATTATTTCAACAAGTCTCCAGCGTTTAGTTTTGCTCAAAGGGCGGGTCTCCATAATGCGGACCTTATCACCTATTGTGCACTCGTTCTTTTCATCATGAGCCGCAAATTTGGTAGTTTTCTTAATGAACTTTCCATATTTAGGGTGCATGAGGCGACGTTCAACCAAAACAACCATAGATTTATCCATTTTGTTGCTGGTCACTACACCGATTCGCTCTTTACGTAAGTTTCTTTCCATTATGCTGAAAAATTACTTGATTTCCAATTCACGTTTACGCAGTTCCGTCTGGATACGTGCGATGGTTTTCTTTGTCTGCCCGATCACGCCAGGATTATCCAGCGGGTTCACTGCATGGTTCATCCGAAGTTTTGCACTCTGTTTTTTCTCCTCGGTCAGGCGCTCCTTCAGTTCTTCCGTTGTCATTTCTTTTATTACTTCTATCTTCATGGCATTTCTGTTTTATGAACTATGCTTCGCTATAGTCACGGCGTACAACAAATTTGGTTTTCACCGGCAGTTTCTGAGCAGCAAGACGCAGTGCTTCTTTTGCAATCTCAAGCGATACGCCTTCGGCTTCAAACATAATGCGGCCCGGAGTGATCGGGGCAACAAAAGAGTCGGGAGCACCTTTACCTTTACCCATTCGCACTTCAGCAGGCTTCTTGGTAATAGGTTTGTCGGGGAATATGCGGATCCAGATCTGTCCTTCACGTTTCATGTAACGGGTCAGAGCCTGACGGGCTGCTTCGATCTGTCGTCCTGTAAGCCAGGCTTCTTCCATGGTTTTAAGTCCAAATGAACCAAATGCAAGCTGATGACCACGTTTGGCATTGCCTTTCATTTTGTCCTTCTGGACCCTTCTGAATTTTGTTTTCTTTGGCTGTAACATGACTCTTCCGTTTATTGATTAGAGTTATTCTTTTTACCACCTCTCGGCTTGCTAAATCCGCCCGGACGCTGACCACCACGGTCGCTACCACGGTCGGGTCTGTCACCGCGACGCTGTTTTTTATCGTTTTTGGGAGCATCGATTCCGTAGAAATCTGGCTTGCCAAATATTTCACCTTTGCAAATCCACACTTTTATGCCGAGACGGCCGTAGGTGGTGTGAGCTTCAGAACGAGCATAATCGATATCAGCACGGAGCGTATGAAGCGGGGTGCGTCCTTCTTTATAATGTTCGGTACGGCTCATTTCAGCTCCACCGATTCGACCAGAGATGGACACTTTCATGCCTTCAGCACCCATGCGCATTGTTGATGCAACAGCGGTTTTGATGGCTTTTCGGTGTGACATACGGCCTTCGATCTGACGTGCAATATTGTTTGCAACGAGAACGGCTTCAACTTCAGGGCGTTTTATTTCAGATATATTAATCTGAACTTCTTTCTGAGTGATTTTCTTCAGCTCTTCGCGAAGTTCGTCAACATCCTTACCTTTCTGACCGATGATGAAACCGGGTTTTGCGGTATGAATGGTGACAGTCACAAGCTTCACGCTGCGCTCAATAAATATTTTTGAAACACTGGCTTTTGCCAGACGTACATTCAGATACTTACGAACCTTGTCATCCTCGACGAGTTTTTCACCGAAAGTCTTACCACCATACCAGATAGAATCCCATCCGCGGGTGATACCAAGTCTGTTGCCTATAGGATTAGTTTTTTGTCCCATTCTGCTCTTTATTCTTGTGTTTCAACATTAGTTACTTCTTCGCTTCTGCTGCCCAGTTCAATGGTAACATGGTTCGAACGCTTCTTGATGCGATGAGCTCTGCCTTGAGGAGCAGGCTGAATGCGTTTTAGCATGCGACCACCATCAACATTGATTATCTTTACATACAGTCCGGCTTCTTCCATTCTGATTTTATTCTCAGTTTTCTGCTGCCAGTTGTTGATGGCTGACGTAAGCAGCTTGTACAAATAGTCTGACGACGAATTAGAAGTTGTCTTCAGTATTGCCAGTGCGATATCAGCGTTTTTACCCCTGACCAAATTGGCCACCGGGCGCATTTTGCGCTGGGTGATTGGGCAACCCGTTAGTTTTGCAGTGAACTGCTCTTTACGGGCTTCCTTACGCTTCTCGGCACTTATCCGTTTTCTTGCTCCCATGACAATTACCTTTTAATGATTATTTCTTGTTTTGACCGGCATGACCACGGAAAATGCGGGTTGGAGAAAATTCTCCAAGTTTGTGACCCACCATGTTTTCGGTAACATACACGGGAATGAATTTATTTCCGTTGTGAACTCCAATGGTTGCGCCTACGAACTCAGGAGTGATAACCGATGCGCGTGACCAGGTGTTAATAGTCATCTTTTTACTGGATTTCTGTGCTTCGGTAACTCGTTTCTCGAGTTTGTGGTGCACATAAGGACCTTTTTTCAATGAGCGACTCATAGTGTATCCCTGTTATTTTTTACGACGTTCGATGATTAAATTGTCTGAAGCCTTTTTCCTGCGGGTTTTGAAACCTTTAGCAGGAATGCCCTTGCGTGAACGAGGATGTCCACCGGTTTGACGGCCTTCACCACCACCCATCGGGTGATCAACAGGGTTCATGGCAACACCACGGTTACGCGGACGGCGACCCTGCCAACGGCTGCGACCAGCTTTTCCACTCACTTCGAGGTTGTGTTCTGTATTCGAAACAGTACCTACAGTAGCACGGCATGATTGCAGAATCTGGCGGGTTTCACCACTTGGCATCTTCACAACAGCATATTTGCCGTCACGTGAAAGAAGCTGAGCGTATGAACCAGCACTACGGGCAAGTTTTCCACCCTGACCAGGATTAAGTTCGATGTTGTGAATTACTGTTCCGAAAGGAATTTCACTTAAATATAAAGTGTTTCCGATTTCAGGAGCTACTCCTTTACCGGAAAAAATTTCCTGACCAACTTTCAAACCATTGGGTGCAATGATATAGCGCTTCTCGCCATCGCTGTAAAACAGCAAAGCGATACGAGCACTACGATTAGGATCGTATTCTATGGTTTTAACGGTTGCCGGGATGCCTTCTTTTTCCCTTTTAAAATCGATCAATCGATACATCTTCTTGTGTCCACCGCCGATGTAGCGCATTGTCATCTTACCGGTGTTATTTCTACCACCGCTTCTTTTATTAGGAACTACCAGGCTTTTTTCCGGAGCCGTTGCCGTTATTTCGTCGAACGAACTCACCAGTTTAAAACGTTGACCGGGAGTTGTCGGTTTAAATTTCTTCAGTCCCATGCAATCTATTTTGTTTTATACGTTACTGTAAAAGTCAATTTTCTCTCCTTCTTTTAAAGTTACAATAGCTTTCTTGAATGCGTTGGTGCGTCCATGAACATAACCTCTGCGGGTTCCGCGGAACTTACGTTTGCCGGCATACATCATTGTATTAACATCAAGAACTTTAACACTATACAAAGATTCAACGGCTTCCTTGATCTGAATCTTGTTGGCACGCTTTGCAACGATAAAACCAAACTGATTCAGCTCAGTATTCTTAGCTGTCATCTTTTCTGTTACCAATGGTCTTATTAATACGTCCATTTTTTCAATTTTTTAGTGTCATTCCTGACGTCGTTATTCTTCTGTTCCAAGAAAAATTGTATCCAATTGGGGCAAACATGCTTCTGAAAATATTACGATCTGAGCGTTCAGAATATCGTAAGTGTTTAATTTTGAAGCACTTATTACCTTTACCTTCTTCAAATTTCGGGAGGACAAATATACGTTTTTCTTTGATTCATCCAACACAATTAAAGATTTTTTTTCTGAAGTTTCGAAATTTTTCAGAATTTCCATCATTTGACTGGTCTTCGGACCTTCAAAATCAAAGTTCTCAATCACGCGTATTGCGCCTTCGATGGCTTTGTAGGTAAGGGCACTTTTACGAGCCAGTACCTGAACCTTTTTGTTTACCTTAAAGTTATAGTCGCGTGGGTGCGGACCAAATACACGTGCTCCACCATGAAGCAGCGGTGATTTGATGTCGCCACGGCGAGCTCCGCCTGTACCTTTTTGACGAAAGAGCTTCCTTGTACTGCCGCTTAATCCGCTGCGCTCAGTACTGTCTGATGTGCCCTGGCGCTTGTCGGCCTGGATTCTTTTAACATCAAGGTAAATAGCATGGTCATTCGGCTGGATCGCAAAGATCTCATCCTTTAGAACCGCAGTCTTGCTGCTTTCTTTTCCGGTGGTGTTATATACTTTTACTTCCATCTTTCCAAAATTACGTATGAGCCGTTCGGACCGGGAATTGAACCTTTAACAACAACAAGGTTTTTTTCCGGAATTAATTTCATTACTTGAAGGTTAATCATTTTAACCCTGCTGTTTCCATCATGACCGCCCATTCGCATACCTTTAAATACACGGCTGGGATAAGATGATGCACCAATGGATCCTGGAGCACGGCCACGGTTGTGCTGTCCGTGAGTCTGCTGGTTAACTCCCTTAAATCCGTGACGTTTTACAACACCCTGAAAGCCTTTTCCTTTTGAATGACCGGTAACATCAATATATTCCCCTTCGAGAAATACATCAACATTCAGTACATCACCAAGACTCTTCTGATGGCCTTCCTCGAAACGGGTGAATTCCATCACCATTCTCTTGGGAGAAGTGCCGGCCTTTTTGAAATGGCCTTTCATGGCACTTGAAGTGCTTTTTTCTGTTCTTTCGTCGTAAGCAAGCTGGATGGCTTCGTAACCGTCAGTCTGCTTGGTCTTGACCTGAGTCACGACACAAGGACCAGCTTCAATAACTGTGCATGGGACGATCTTCCCAGAGGCCTCGTGAAAGCTGGTCATTCCGATTTTTTTTCCAATTAAACCTGACATGTTGTCTATTTTGTTTTAGTAATTACACTTTGATCTCGATTTCCACACCACGTGGCAATTCGAGCTTCATCAGCTCATCAATGGTTTTCGATTGCTGATTGTAATAAATGTCGATCAATCTCTTGTAGGTAAAGAGCTGGAACTGTTCGCGCGCTTTTTTGTTCACGAACGTCGAGCGGTTTACTGTGAAGAATTTCTTGTCTGTTGGCAGAGGAATAGGTCCGTTTACAACGGCATTCGTTGCCTTAACGATCTTCACAATTTTCTCAGCTGATTTATCAACGAGATAATGATCGTACGATTTGAGTTTAATTCTGATTTTCTGGCTCACTGTATATGATTTTTCAGTTTGACATCTGATTTATAAGTTAACACGGATTCCCTTCATTTTGAAAATGATATCCTGTGCCAACTCATTGGGGGTTATGCTGTAGTGCGAAAATTCCATGCTCATGTTTGCGCGGCCTGAGGTCAGACTACGCAAAGAGGTAATATATCCGAAAGTTTCTCCCAAAGGGATCATAGCTTTCACCGCTGTTGAATAAATCTGGGCTTCAATACCTGTGATCTCGCCTCTGCGACGGTTGATATCTCCGGTAACGTCGCCGACGTACTCTTCAGGAGTGTCGACTTCCAGTTTCATAATCGGCTCAAGCAGATTACTCTTGATTTTGCGACTTGCTTCTTTAAACGCAATGGTCCCGCAAATCTCAAATGCAAGGGCATCGCTTTCAGACGACATCACTGCATCAATCAACTCGACCTTGGCGCAAAAAACCGGATATCCGGCCATTACACCAGTGCCCATGGCTGCTTTAATACCTTTTTCAACAGCCGCAACAAATTCCTTCGAAAGAACGCTGGCTTTGGTACTGTTGATAAACTGCAGACCTTTCTGGTCGATGGGCGCCGGAGAAACGATAATTTCAATTTCAGCAAAGCGACCACGGCCACCTGCTTGTTTACGATAAGCTTCGCGATGAGAAATAGTTGCGCCGATGGCTTCGCGATAAGCAACCTGCGGTTTTCCAAGTGTACAATCTACTTTCGATTCACGTTTCAGCCGATCAACAATAATATCCAAATGCAATTCACCCATGCCGCTGATGATAGTCTGCCCGGTTTCGTCATCCTGACGGATGGTGAAGGTCGGATCTTCTTCAGCAATTTTCTGGAGTGATGCGTTTAATTTATCAAGGTCATTCTGAGTTTTTGGCTCAATGGCGATGCTAACAACCGGTTCAGGAAAATCCATCGACTCAAGAACAATTGGATGTTTTTCATCGCAGAGAGTGTCGCCGGTGTGAATGTTCTTCAGTCCAATAATTGCACAGATGTCACCGGCTTCGATAGTTTCGAGCGGGTTCTGTTTATTGGAGTGCATCCGGATCAGGCGGGAAACCCGCTCTTTTTGTTCCGTGCAGCTGTTATACACCATTACTCCAGATTGCAGAGAACCTGAGTAAACACGTGTAAAAGCCAGACGACCGACGTATGGGTCATTTGCAATTTTAAAAACCAATGCACAGAAGGGAGCTTCAACAGCATTGCTTCTTGATTCTTTCTCTTCGGTTTTGGGGTTGAATCCTTCAATTTCTTCCATTTCGACAGGAGACGGAAGATAATGAATTACACCATCGAGAAGAGTCTGAACCCCTTTGTTTTTAAATGAAGATCCGCAAAAAACAGGAAAAGCCCTGCTTTCAAGCGTGGCTTTACGGAGTTGCTTTCTGATATCGTCACCTGAGATTGATGCCGGATTTTCCATGTATCGTTCAAGAAGTTCCGGATCTTCCTCGGCAGCACCTTCAATCAGTTTGAGCCTGTATTCCTCAACAACTTTAAGCATGTCTTCCGGGACAGGAATTTCTGAGTAATCTTTACCCAGACTTTCATCATCCCAAACGTATGCTTTGTTTTCGACGAGGTCAACAACGCCTGTAAAACCGTCTTCAACGCCAATGGGTAGTTGAACGACGATTGGATTTGCCCGCAGTTTTTCACGAATCTGAGTTACAACTCTCAGAAAATCGGCACCCTGACGATCCATTTTGTTTACATAACAGATACGAGGTACACGATAATGATTGGCCTGGCGCCATACAGTTTCGCTCTGAGGCTGAACAGCACCCACGGCACAGAAGACGGCAATTGCGCCATCCAGTACACGTAAAGATCGTTCCACCTCGACAGTGAAATCAACATGGCCCGGAGTATCGATAACATTGACCTGATACTTTTCATTATTGGAAACCCAATAAACAGTCGTGGCAGCCGAAGTAATCGTGATGCCTCGTTCCTGTTCCTGAATCATCCAGTCCATGGTGGCTGCGCCATCATCAACTTCGCCAATTTCATAATTGATGCCTGAATAATACAGAATACGCTCAGTCGTCGTTGTTTTACCAGCGTCGATGTGAGCCATAATGCCAATATTCCGTATTTGAGTCAGGACTGTCATGAAAAGGTTTAGAATCTGAAATGTGAGAACGCCTTGTTGGCTTCGGCCATGCGGTGAATATCTTCCTTACGTTTGAACGCTGAACCTTCTTCCTTGAAAGCTGCAAGAACTTCAGAAGCCAGTTTAGAGGCCATTGATTTTTCGTGACGCTTACGGGCAAAAGTGATCAGGTTTTTCATCCCGATGCTGCTTTTACGTTCCGGACGAATTTCGGAAGGGATCTGGAAAGTGGCACCACCAATACGGCGGCTGCGAACTTCAACAGAAGGTGTTACATTTTCAAGTGCTTTTTTGAACACTTCGAGACCATTCTCCTTCGATTTTTCAGCAATCTGATCAATAGCATCATAAAAAATCTGATAAGAGGCGTTTTTCTTGCCACTGTACATCAGATTATTCACAAACTTGGTAACCAGCTGGTCGCCGAACTTGGGATCAGGAAGGATGATTCTCTTTTTTGGTTTTGATTTTCTCATATCGAACCGATATTATTCAATTATGCTTTTTTCTTCGGTCTTTTGGCTCCATATTTCGAACGGCGCTGTGAACGTCCTTCAACACCAGCAGTGTCAAGTGCACCACGTACGATGTGATAACGAACACCAGGAAGGTCTTTTACTCTGCCGCCACGTACCAGAACGATACTGTGTTCCTGCAGGTTATGTCCTTCGCCCGGAATATAGGCTGTTACTTCGAATTGATTGGTCAAGCGAACCCTGGCCACTTTACGCATTGCCGAATTCGGCTTTTTTGGTGTGGTAGTATACACACGGGTACATACGCCACGACGCTGCGGGCAGGAGGCTAACGCAGGGCTCTTGCTCTTATACTGAAGCTCCTTGCGGCCTTTACGAACCAATTGTTGTATTGTCGGCATACAATAACGATTTATTTACAGTTTAGTTACCCCAATTTTTTTGGGACTGCAAAGGTAGATAGTTTATTTCAATTAACCAACACTTTAAGAAAAATAATTTTTTGAGGATGAATTTATTACCATTTATGATGGGCTACATTATATATATTGGTCGGTGAGGTAGAGGTCAAGATCGAGGTCAAGGTTGAGGTAATACGAACACTGAACAAGGAATAAGGAAGAGAGAAAGACAAATGGATGTCACCTCATACTTACTTCTTCATTCACAAGTCCTTGTTCTTTGTTCAATATTCAAAATGGTCGAGGTTGTGCTTCGGGCCTTATGCATTGTGCCCGCACGTTGCGCGCCTACCGGATCAGCATCATCTTCCCGAATTCTTTTGTAAAATATTGCCCTGCCGGAGTTTCAATCTTTTCCATCTGCTGTCCTTCGAGTTTTACGATAACACGATACAGATAAACACCGTTTGCCAACTGATCGCCGAACTCATCGCGACCGTCCCATGCGTATTCTGTAATATTGCGGCCGATATGAATCGGGCCGAGCTCTGATTTGTCAATTTCTCTGACAACTTTCCCTGTGATGGTCATTATCTGGATCTTGAAATATTCCGGGACAACAGAGCCGGTGAGTGTAAAAACAAAATGCGTTTTGGTGCTGAACGGGTTCGGCCAATTCAGCACATCGGTAATGGCAGGCTTGTTTACAACTTCGAAATTTATAGAATAATCGATGCTGCCGCTCTCATTGCCACTCTTGTCGCGCGCCTGCACCACCAGTTTATACACTCCGTCGGGGAACGCTCCAGCCGGAAACTCAATGCGAGCTATGTTGTTTGCTGTTGACGACGGCGGATAGAACCTCATATTTTCCTGTCCGTTTTCCGTAAAGTAAACACGCTCCAGATCTGTTGCTCCCGGTCGCAGGAGATAAATTCTGAATGCCGAAGTATCATCGAGAAAAAGATATTGATTCTCGTCCTTCAGCAAAATTTCTATCAATGGCTGAGCACTTACAATATCCCCATCGAGAATATGAACGTCATCGAAAGTGACATCCAGCATAGGATTAATCAGATCCTTTTCAACCAGAAATTTAATCTCGGCGATATTATTAAAATGATATTGCTCCAGCTGATAATAACTTCCTGTGGCCGGATCAACCGGATTGAATTCAACCCAAAGGCTGTTGATTCCTGCAAATCCCTGCGTGGAAAAAGAAACTGAATCAACCAGGATATCACCCACGGGATGCATACGCAGTTTCTTTCTCGCAATTTCGTGAATATTTCTGTCATTGTCTATCAGCCAATACGCAACCGAAAGACTGTCGGGAAAATTGACAGGACCCACATTTCGGGTGGCTATGGCCATCTTCACGGACTCTCCTTCCTGAAGTGTATCGTTATGAAAAGTAAAATGCGAAACCGGATCGATAGCTGTTTCAGGCACTGGCTCAAACAAAACCTGCCAGCGTTCCAGCTGAGCCGGTGTACGCAGGCTGTCGTCGCTCATATTCAAATGCAGCCGGAGATATGGATAAACGGAAGCATCAATGCGGGAATTCAGATTCAGAATATCAAGCGAATCAGGAATCGGAGGCAAGTCGGAAATTACAACGTCTTCAGTTCCATCCGGCCGGATACCAATGACAGACAATCGGACCGTATCGGTCCACACGCCTGGTTCAAAACTCTTCACCCGCCAGTGCAGGCTTCCCCACTCTGCCGCCGGACCAATGGTGGTGGATTCTACATATCCTTCTTTCCAGTTTGTGGAAATATCCCACGAACCGGGAATAATGCTTGTAATCCCTGCTCCGACCCGTTCATCAGCCATATTCAGATACCCCTTACGACCAAAAATGATATAAGGTGAATTATTCGGTAAGGTCCTGATTACATTTGACCCAATACTCTCAAAGGCTTCGTACAATGAGTCGGGCCAGTTTTGAGCATTGTGGTTGCGGTGGCTGAACGCCAAAACATAAAAGCCATCAGGAACACTGTCGATAAGATTAATCATTCGTGTGTACCAGGGCTCTCCATAGGTAAAGAAATCAAAATCATAATACACATACGAGCGGCAGTTGAGTGCGTCGAATGGACCGAGTCCGTTGAGATCCGGATCTGTATTGGCCCAGGGAGAAATGCTCAATGTATCGAAAACAGCAAATTTCATCCCGTCGCCGTTGTAATTTGTACAAGACCATTGTCCCTTGATCGAATTGTTGATTTTATACCATTCCTCTGACCATAATATATACGGATAATAGCCGGTCTGAGCCTGGATATTCACAATTGTGTTTATAAATTCAAGGATTCTTGAAGGCTTGTTGTAGGAAACATAATTGAAGTTGTCTTTCTTGAATTGAAAAAAATGTGCCTGGCCCCAGCCGCGTTTTCCAGTGATGTACTGAAAGGAGCTTTCACGCCAATTGCTGTTGGCTGTTGAACTCACCCGCCAGAAATAAACGGTCGAATCCGGCATGGCAAGCATGCTGAATGGCAGAGCCCATTCTATAATGCCTCCGCTCTGAATTACCGGACTGCTTTGCACCAGGAAAGGGCTATTAAAAGCATCGGTTGTATCAATCTGAAACACATACGAACCTGTTGGCGCCATTGCGTAGCCAGTGCTTGCAATCAGCGTTACAAAAGTATCGGGCAGAACCTCAAATTCATAAGGATAAACAGGATTAACATCGTTCGAAACAATGAACAGTGTTGTATTTGTTGAATTGTTTGTTTCATCCATTTCTGAAAGCGCATCATATGCATCAACTAAAGCTGAGAAGGAATTCAGACCAACGCCGTTCAATGGACTCACCGGAAGCAAAAATTGGATGGTGTCGGAAAAGGCCGGACATTTAATCATTTTCGGAAACACCTCTGTTGTATTGTCCGGAAATATTCTGGTGAGTTCCAAAATGACAGAGTCAGAAACAGCCATGCCAACATTATGCGTAATTACATTTACGGTGAATGAATCAAGATCACTGGTGACATTTGCCGGATTAAAATAAATACTTCCGGTGGTCAGCATCAGATCGGGCTGCGGCTGGCCGCCAATGCGCAACACGGGATCGCCGTGCAAAGTCATTTCAAGACAAACATCCCGAATATATGATGAGGTAGTGTAACTCTGCAGAGTCTTAATGGTCTCCATCATTATATATCCGATGGGTTTGTTGTAGTCCTGCTTCGACATTCTTCGGATCAGTTCGGAGCTGTAACTATCGAGTGAAGTCATCAGCGACTTGGTGATCGAGCCCAGATAGCCGATGGTGCCTTTGTTTTCTATAATTACAAATTCTTCCGAAGAGCTGTTTGTAGGCTGAAAAAGATCACCGGCAAAACAGGAATTGGCCATTAAAAATGGATAGCGTTTGTAATTGCTGTAGTCCTGCGGATTGTCAATACTGATGTCGAAACCAATGCCTGCTGCGTGGCCGAAAAAATTCAGAATAGCAACTCCTTCGTTGATTAGGTTTCTCAGACTATCGCTTTGGTTCTGCTGTATTGGCGCGGTGGATGATTTGGAAAAGGTCTTTACGTCAGCGCCAAAATACGGAGCCATGAGCGTATCACGATAACGATTCAGATAATTAAGCAATGCCATCATCTGGCCGTAATCGGAACCACCTGCAAAATGCAGCACACGCTTCATCCATTGATTGGAAAATGGATCAGCCGGATTATACGGTTGGTTTTGCTCCGTTTCGAAATCCTGCATTTTTTCAAGATACCACCCAACGGCCGTGGAATTGCGTGCCGCAAGCCTTCCGGTCGGAATGGCCGGTGCATAATTATTGTCTTCCAGTTCAGATGTGAATAGATTGTCCGAGGGCGGATTGCCGAACGAAGGAACCAGCGTCAATGAATTATAAGTTGTATTCCTGCGATAATTATACTGCGTGTCGCCTGCGCGATATCCTTTTCCAATCAGGAATAGACCATGAATGGTGTCGGCAAAATTGGCCCGCGCAAACCGCGTAAAATTCGATATTCCTAATGGATGTTTATTTATTCCGTAGGCGAATTCGTCGTACAGAAGATCAACGTCAGCAACCAGCGGGGTGTATCCGGTTGTCGCTCTGTATGCGGCATAGTCATTGGCCTTGTTTAGCAAGGAGCGATGCGTAACAATAAGGTAATCGGAGCCAGAATAAGCTCCATCACTATAATTAATAAAATAACCGGGAGCTATGCTGGTGTTCACCGGATTCAATGAAGTAACCGGCATCACACTGCTTTCTGAAGCAAGATACAATTTTTTCAAAGCGCCGCTGTTGGGTGCAAGAAAACTCACACTGGCTCCTGCACGCGTAGTGAGAATGCGGCGGTGATTGGTTAAATCATGAACAACCACCGTATCTGTTGTTGGCGCAGTAAGACCGGTAAATGCGAAAAAAGTTTTAGCACCAGATCCGTCATTTGATTCAAATAATAAATTCCCCGATGAATTCAGATTAAGTTGTCGGGGATATCGGATATCAATATAACTGAGTGTCGTCAGGTCAGCCAGACTGCCAAGGTCATTCGGCAAACTGATGTTGAAGTTTGTGGCACCTGATGTAAGCGTACTAGCTGGTCTGCTTTTCTGAATTCTGATTGGCACATATCCTTCAAAAATTGTATCAACACTTAATCCTGTAAAATTGAACACGACATGATGATCAGGAGCGGCATTGATATAATCGGATGCACCTAAAAGCAGCAAATCAACAGTAGCTGCCGGCCCGGATGAAAAAACCGACGGTGTTGGAATACTGCGGGTGTAGGAGCCCGATGCATTTGCGTCAAAGCCAGAGTCAAACCAACCTTCACAGTTGGTGTAGCGTGGATCGGTAATGCCATTAATATCGGTTTTTCCATTAAAATAGCGCGCAATGTAATTGGTGCGTGAATCAAACCATACGTAACTTTCAGAGGTGTAGCCCGAGAAGTTTTTGTCTGTTTCAACAACTAAACGCCTGTTTGTAATTGAGGAATTCCATGTAAAAAAATATACAGTCGTATCGTTGAAAAGACTGTAATCAATATTTGGAATATCTGCAGGATTATCATACACACCTGCATCAAAGTCGCCCCGGTTGCGCTTTCCGTAAAATTCAATGTAATCGCCGGAATTGAAAAAACCATCATTTTCGCCATGTACATAAATGTATTGTTCAACGCCATTGGCGAAAATCTGAATCTGCCGGGGATCGAATGTTGAGAATGGAATGCCGGATGTGGCTAGCGCTGAATAGGATATGCGATAAACCCCATCCTGCGCAACTCTGATTTTATAATATTGCTGTGAATAATTGATCCACTCATTGCCGTAATTCTGCGCCATCACATCATTACAGCAACCAATACCCAACAGAAAGATAATAAGCAGTAAAAGTTTATTCATTCATCAGATACTTGGATTGATACTCGTGCCTGTGCCTTTCGGCCGTATATTGAAGACCAGCGAAAATACATGCGAATACAAAGCAACACTTACATCGCCGAGATCGGTCAGCGCATAGTCAATGCTCATTATGTCTTTGATTCTGATTCCTACGCCCATATTGGGCTGTAGCGTAGTAACTTTTTTTCCGTCGAAATTGGTTTCCTGCTGAATATTGCCAAATCCTCCACGCAGATAAGCCACGTTTTTATAATTCACTTCGAATCCCGCATGAATGTCCATACTGGCAAAACCAGTTTTTAGCAATACATTTCTTTTTCCGTCAAACGTAATATCCATGTCCGCTTCAGGATATACTGAAAAGCTGTTTGATATTTCAAAATTTCGGCCGGCACCAAGCAAAAGCCGCGGCATTGTTAGCTCCAGACTGTTTTGTGGGATCTCATTCCCTGTGAGTGTAAAAACCTCTCTGGTGGCGTCGTCGAGCGTGAACGACCACGCATTGAAAGTTGAAGTAACGTCACGCAGCACGGCACCGAAGCGCCACTTATCTTTTCGGTACTGCGCACCAGCATCAATGCCAAAGCCCCAGCTGCCGCCAAAATCACCGACTTTACGACGAATAATTTTCAAATTCCCACCTACCTGTAAATTTTTTATCGGAAGTTTTTTCGAATAGCTGACGATGAAAGCATTGTCGATTGCGCTGAATGTTGTAATGCGGTCGTAGTCGATGTTTCCCTGGGCGTCGATCAGCTCCGTGGTGTTTGGAATATCATCCACGCCAAAGCGGATGAATGAAAATGCAAGTGCCGAAGAATCGCTTGTAACCGCGGCCAGCGAGATATTGTCGTATTTGGCTATGCCAGCAAAATACTCCGAATGCATCAGAAACAACTGACGCGGGGCTTCGCAATCAACCAGCCCGGCTGGATTCCAGTAACCCGCCGAAGCATCGCCAACGGAAGCGACTACCGAATTCGACATGCCCAAAGCCCGCCCTCCAACGCCGATGGCAAGGAATTCATTTGAATATTTGGGGGCCTGTGCAAAAGACTCCGTAGCCACAAAAAACACAAATAGTAATATAAGAATCTTATTCATTTCTTGTTTTCTTCAACTTTGAGTGTACTAACGCGGACAAGTTTAAATTAGTGTATACAAATTAAATCATTTCGCAATCCAAACAACATCGCCATTTCCACTTGAGTGCGAAATCCAGCGCGCCAGCACGAAAAAATAATCACTCAGGCGGTTGATGTATTTCAGGATTTCGGGCTGCACCGGTTCCGTTTCGTGTAAACGCAAAATAGTTCGTTCTGCCCTCCGGCAAACGGTGCGGCATACATGCGCAGCAGCAGCCGTTTCGCTGCCCGCAGGAAGGATGAAATTACTCAGTTCCGGCAGTGTTTCGTTCATCCGGTCAATCTCTTTCTCGATGGCCTCAGCGTCAGCTGCAACAATTTCAGTGAAATGTCTTTTGCAGGATTCAGCCGGATCTACAGCCAGATGCGATTCTATCAGAAATAATTTATTCATCACCTGAAACAAAAACGTCTTCACCAATTCATCCTGCGCTTTCTCATACAGGCATCCGGTAAAAGAATTCAGTTCATCCACCATTCCATAAGACTCGACCCGGATACTGGCTTTCGACACAATTTTTCCGCCTATCAGCGATGTAGTGCCGGAGTCGCCTTTACGGGTATAAATTTTATTATCCTTGTTTTCCATAAACAATTATACGTTTTCTTTTAGCGAGGCCAGCACATTCTGATAGCTGGTTACGTGCGGATTCAATGCGTCCGATTCAACCAAACCGTCTCTCAGACGCACAATTCGCTGTGCATATTTTGCTATATCCTCTTCGTGCGTGACAACAATAATCGTATTACCTTTTTTATGCAACTCATCAAGCAGGCCCATGATTTCCACCGACGTGCGTGTATCAAGGTTTCCTGTGGGTTCGTCAGCCAGAATAATGGAAGGATCGTTTACAAGTGCTCTTGCAATAGCCACGCGCTGCCGTTGTCCTCCGGACAATTCATTAGGTTTATGTTCCATTCGGTCGCTCAAACCTACATCGGTCAACGATTTCTCGGCACGCAGCAATCTGGCTTCTTTCCTGATACCCGCATAAATAAGCGGCAGCGCAACATTGTCGAGCGCCGTGTATCTGGGGAGTAAATTAAAAGTCTGGAAAACGAAACCGATTTCCTTGTTGCGGATTTCGGCCAGCTGATTATCGTCAAGCTGGCTTACATCCTGATTGTTCAGAATATAGATGCCGCCGGTCGGGGTGTCGAGACAACCCAGCATATTCATCAGCGTCGATTTTCCTGAACCCGAAGGCCCCATCAGCGCAACATATTCGCCCCGTTCAATACTGAACGAAACGCTGTTGAGTGCCTTCACAAGCACGGTTCCGACTTTATAATGGCGGCTGATGTTCTCCAGTCTGATAACTTCTGGCATGATGAAAATATTTTTACAAAGCTAATTGATTTTTTGGTTGAATAAACCAACAATCAATTGCGCTCTACCTACAACTTCAACCTAAAACGCTCCGCAGACAGATCCGAATTTTTAATCAGCAAGCCGAAGCGGTAAAAATCCATCTTTACCTGAAAGGCCGGATGCTGCAACAATTCCTGCCAGCATTCTGCCATGTCGCGCGAATAATAAATATCGTCAAACACCACAATGGCTTTTTCGCTTAGCACGGGCAAAATCATTTCAAGATAATCAAGCGTCGGTTTGCGGCTGTGGTGGCCGTCGATAAACACCAGACCAAAATCTTTTTCCTCTGCAACAACCTGAGGCAATGTTTCTGAAAAGCGCCCGATTTTCAGAATAACATTATCCGCTTCATACTTTTTAAAATGGCTTTGCGCAATGGCTGCAATTTCCGGAACGCCTTCGAGTGTAATAATGCGGCTTTTGTGCGCTGCAAAATGCATAGCCAGCGTTGTTGTACCGAAAGCCGTTCCCATTTCCAGAATGGTTTTTCCATTGAAATGCATTGCCAGCTCAGCAATCATTTCTGCTTCGCTAATTGAAGTTGATGTTCTTTTAAAAACCTCCGAAACAGTAGATTCTAAGCGCCCTTCACGCGATCCCAATTCATTAAACACAAGCGGCGTTTTGTCAACGCTAAGCTGTCCATGCAGAAAAGCAAGCTTTGCGATGGCTGAGTCCTTCAGCGCTTTCGGATGCCGCAATGAATAATAGATTTTATACAGCCAAGGTGAATGGACACTTTTAAGTCCACCAGCTTTAAAAAAATGTCGTATGGCAGCTACTAAACCAGATCGATTCATGATTGTGATTCTTCGTTATCCTTGTTGATGATTGATAATTGTATTCTCAACGATTCATCATGAATGACCTGCAGTAATTCGCGAATAAAATCTTCATTGATATCCAGAGCAGCAGCTTTTTTCAGACGATCATCCACCAGACTCTTCCAACGTCCGCCCTGCATGATGGTCATGCCGGCATCACGTTTTACAATTCCCATGCGCTTTACAATTTCAATTCGCTGAGCAAGAATCCGTAAAAGCCTTTCGTCGGTTTCGTCAATTTCGCGACGCAACGCCTCAAGCGATGCATCCTGCAGTGCGCCCGATTCCTTGCCACACAGACTGTCGATCAGGAATACAAACTCAGCCGGAGTGATCTGCTGATTGGCGTCTGACAAAGCGCTGTTCGGATCGGAATGGACTTCGACCATAAGTCCGTCGGCTTCCATTTCTTTGGCTTGTGCAGCCAGTCCGGCCACATAAAAAGAATTGCCAGCCATGTGACTCGGATCAGCAATAATTTTGAGATTGGGATATCGGGGCCGCATCTCAGACATGAGCACCCAGAGTGGCTCGTTGCGGAATTTGCTTTCGGCATAGGTCACAAAACCGCGGTGAATGAGCGCTTCGACGTTTAGGCCTTTGTTCATCAAGCGATCGACGGCCCCGGCCCAGAGACGCACATCGGGAACCAGCGGGTTTTTTACAAGAATCCGGATATTGCTTCCCTGCAATGCGTTGGCCAGTTCCTGCACGCTGAAAGGATCAGTCACAGTGCGGGCACCAACCCAGATGGCATCAAGGCCTGCTTTCAGAACAGCTTCGACATGCGCTGTAGTAGCAGCTTCCGTAACAACCGGAAAATGAAACTTGTCGCGCACTGCCAATAAATATTTCAGGCCTTCATCGCCGGGTCCTTCATACATTCCGCGCAGGGTGCGGGGTTTCCACACTCCACCGCGAAAAAGGTCCACGTAACCCGAGCGGGCAAGACCAGCTGCAACATCGAGACAGAGTTTCTCGGATTCGGCGCTGCATGGTCCTGCGACTATCATTTTAAATCCTGGTGCTGCCATGACAAATGGTTTTTACAAAGATACGGCAATTGTAAAGTGAATACCAGAAAAAAGGTCAAATATTTTGAGAAATCTTTCTGAAAGTGCCATCCGGATTAATTTTCTAGGTTGTCTCAAAACTTTGTTACGACATTCCACCGTTCCGGCCACAATTAACCCTCGAAGAGTTCCGAACTCTTCGAGGGTTTTCTAAGCCGGCCGGAACATGGAACCGTCGTAACAACAGCAAAAACAACGGTTCCATGTCCTTCAGCTCCTTCGTCGCTTTCGGACGGTGGAATGATGTTTTTGCTCTGTCGATTGATATTTGAGACGGCTTCTGCAGAAAGAATTAAAAGACTACAAACAGCACTTGAAATAGTTAGTGAGATGTTTCAGCTATAGCGAAATGGATGATTCCAAAAGTCACTACGATATTCCATTCCCGCCGAAGCGGGATAAACTCTCGACCGCAGAGAGGATTTGGGATCGTCGTTGCTTAGAATGTCTTCAGCGTCCGACTCATACAGTAGGCCGTGGCGAACTCCATTTTATTTCTGGCTTTTGAAGGTTGGAAGCGAATATCTGAGCGAGAACGAAGTGCCCATGTTCCATGCACTATGCGTATTGCCTTGAGCATTTTGCCGCATGCCCTATGCCTTCAGCTCTGCCGAAATCGCCTTCAGCCCGGGCATGGCCACTATTCCGAAATGTTTTTTGCCATCTACCAGGATTTCCATGGGCCGGTCAAATCGTACATGACGCACTACGCCATTGTCGAACAAAGCTTCCTGGGCATTCAGAAAATCAGTGTTGTAAAGACCTTGTTTTATAAAATCATTCACGGTGAAATAGGCCACTCTGAACGAAGTCAGATTCTGAAAAAAGTGTGTACCCTGACTTGGTTCAATATGAAAATTATTCAATCCGGCTTCAACAATAACACGTGCAGCACTGATCTGCGACCATTTCACAGGAATTCCCAACCATGGATCGCTCGAGCCCCAGCGGCCCGGACCAATCAGAAGATAATTTCGTTTTTCCTCAGTCAGCGATTTATTCAGTTGTTCAATTACCTGCGCCAGTTGCCATGTTTCGGCAGCATTGAATTTTTCAGGGACAATATAAACCACATCGCAGATACTGTCATAAATACCATTGCCAAGCGCCGATTCAGAAACAACAATGCATTTTTCACGGTTTATCTGTTCGAGGTTAATGGTCAGGTTTTCCTTGTTATTGACAATTGGTCTGATTTGCAGCAAATTGAAAACCTTATGATGTCCGTGTCCGTCCATATTTATCGCAAATTCAATTTCAACAGGTTTCCCCATTTCATGCGAACTGGTTTCAAGGATGTCGGTCATCATTTCTGCCAGTGGAAAAACATTATGCTTGAGGAAATTATTAAAAGTAATAATTCTCATACCCTTCTGGCTAATGCCATCTACGACCCGGTCGTCATGATACACGTAGGTTGAAGCGGCCATGCGAAAAGTTGTAAACTGATCACCTTCTGAAACCGAGAACCGCTCTATGTGAGCGTTATCATCTACTTTCGGCGTAAATAGATTCCGTTTGAGATTGATCGCAAAAAACTCTTTTTGAGTGTCTTTCAACATCATTTCTATAGAACTCAGCTGAATGGCTTTTTCAGGAAAACGAGGCGAGAAGCGGAGCGACATTCCCCCATCCACAATATATTTACCAAGTCCGTAAGCAATACTCACCACCCCATCTTCGGCTTTTTCAGGACTTATTGGATAAAAATTGACCGAACGAGCCACACCACTTAAAACCGGGAAGAAGTAATCACCTTCGGTAAAACCGCAAACTTCCTGCAATATAATGGCCATCTTCTCCTCATCAATCAGATTGGAAGTTGATGTCATATAAGCTTTACTTTCCTTATAATAAACCGACGCATACACAGCTTTTATGCATTGCATAAGCATTTTCAACCGGTCGCGGTCATCGCCGGTGTTCGGAATCATATACGTGCTGTATATTCCGGCAAACGGCTGATAATGGCTGTCTTCGAGCAACGAACTGGAACGGACCGCCATCGGAGATTTAATTACACGGAGAATCGATTTCAAATCAAGAATGGTCTCGTAGTTCAGTTCTGCTTCCAGAAATCGACTTAAAATTTCCTCGTCGTCGTTACTTGAAATGGCAAAATCATACAAATCGTTGCGTACCATAAATTCGCTAAAAACATCTGTTGACAGGACAACAGTCCGCGGGATAGTGAGTTCAACACTATCAAAGCGATGTGCAAGCTTATTACGTTTCAGAATATTGTCGATAAACGCCAGTCCGCGCGCTTTTCCACCAATGCTGCCTTCGCCCACCCTGCTGAACAAGATGTATTCATTGAATTTATTCCGGTCGAAAGTAGCAATTACGCCACGGCCGCGCACGCTGCGGTATTTGGCCATCCCTTTAAAAAGATATTCACGCACTTCGTCGAGCGAGGCAAAATCTTTGGAATTGGCCTGACGAAACAGCTTCCCCAATGAAAACAAAGCCCGGGCACGCAGCCATTTCGAAAAGTGATTGCGGTCGATGTGATATTTCAGCGATTCATCGGGAATACTGAAAATCTGATCCTGCAATGCCTGAAGATCTTTTGCGCGCGATAACTCGGCTCCATCAGCCGGATTGATGATTCTGAAATCGCCAAATGCCAAATAATCAAGGAGAAAGTCGGTTAGTTCATGCAAAAGCGTTTTAGAAAATTTATGAACAAACTTTACTTTGATTCCTTCGGCAAGCTCGCTGGTAATGGCATCGGATGACTGCAGCAGTATCGGGAAATAAGGGTCGTCGGCCTGAACAATTTTGCATAATTCAAAGCCGGCATTTTTATCTTTTACATTATTGCGGTTAAACGAAATATCTGATATCATTCCCAACATGTTCGACTTGTATTTTTCATACATGCTTAGGGCTTGTTCAAAGTTTGTTGCAAGCAAAATTTTAGGTCTGCCGCGCAGGCGTAGAGTGCGCTGATGATCATTCAGCCCTTCAGCCATAAACGCGCGTGACTGCTCAATTACAATACGGTACATATTGGGCAGATAAGAGCTGTAATACCGCACCGAATCTTCAACCAGCAAAATACACTGAACACCTACCTCGCCAACATCGTGATCAGTATTCATTTTATCTTCGATGAGCTTTATAATTGCCAGCAACAAATTGGTATTCCCCAGCCAGCTAAAAACATAATCCACACCACTCATGTCCTGAACGGCGAGTCTTTGCGACACTTCGCGCGAAAAAGGCGTGAGCACAACCACCGGAATATTAGCAAACCGATGTTTAATTACTTTCGAAAATTCAAACGGATTCTGGTCCGAAATGCTCAGCATATTAATCACCAGATCCACGCGGTCGTTTTCCAGAATTTCCATGGCCTTTTCGGCACTGTGAGCTTTTATAAACCTTGGCGGGTAGCGCAGATTGAGTGAAACATATTCCTGAAAAATAGCTTCGTTTATACGGCCGTCTTCTTCAAGAATAAAGGCATCGTAGGTGCTGCAGATGAGCAGAATATGCTCAATCCGTTTTTCCATCAGATGGTCAAACAAAGTATCGTGAAACTGTGCCTGATTCAGGTCAGGCTTATTCTGTTGTTTACTCATAAGTCAATGATCTGAGCGGTGATAATGTAAAGTAATCTGATCCGCCAACGACAGCTCTAAGGTACAACTTTTACATGTCGGAATAAAAATCATCAAAAATATTTCTGCATTTTAAACGTTGAAATGACTACATTTGGATTTGAAATTGGCAAAAACAAGTACGCTCAGATAATTAAATCAGTGTTGTAGTTCCGATTAACTTTGTAGCTGTGGAGAAAAGCAAAAAAAAATCAATAAAAGAGTGGGCCGCCGATGATCGTCCGCGCGAAAAGATGCTGGCGAAAGGGGCTGAAGCACTGAGTAATGCTGAACTTTTCGCAATACTGATTGGCAGTGGCACTACTAAAAAAAGCGCACTTGAGCTTGCCAGAGAAATGCTTGAAAATGCTGATAACAGTTTGAAAAAATTATCCGCAATCACCATTCATGAAATAAGAAAAATAAATGGAATTGGACCTGCCAAAGCAGTGACCATTGCAGCAGCACTCGAAATTGCACGACGACGCGAAGGCGAAAGTGATGATGAAGACGAGCTTGTTCTATCATCGCGCGATGCGCAGAAGGCGCTCATCCCAATGCTTCGGGATAAGCAACATGAAGAATTCTGCATCATGGGACTGAATCGCAGAAACAAAATCATTGTAAAGGAAAGAATAAGCATGGGCAGCATGACTGCCACACAGGTCGATATTCGCAAGATTATTAAAATGGCCCTCGACACGCGCTCGCTGAGCCTTATTCTCGGACATAATCATCCATCAGGAAATTTAAACCCCAGCGATTCAGATATTACACTCACGCGCCAGATCCACGATGCAGCCGCACTTTTCGACATCCGATTACTCGATCATATCATTATTTCACAGGATTCCTTTTATAGTTTTATGGACGAAGGAATCATCAACACATTCAAAAAATGAGAATTGTAACCATTGTCGGCGCAAGGCCACAGATCATAAAAGCAGCGGCACTTAGCCGGGAAATACAACTGCATTTCAGCTCCGAAATTGAAGAAATTATTGTTCATACCGGACAGCATTATGATGATAATATGTCCGAAGTGTTTTTTCGCGAACTCAGCATTCCGGCTCCCAATGTCAATCTCAACGTCGGGTCTTCCAGCCATGGTGAACAAACGGGACGTATGATGGAAGGGCTTGAAAAAGTTTTACTGGAGTATAAACCTGATGCACTGGTGGTGTACGGCGATACCAATAGCACACTGGCAGGCGCAGTGGCAGCGGCGAAGCTGCATATTCCGGTTTTTCACATCGAGGCAGGACTGCGTTCCTTTAATAAAAAAATGCCTGAAGAAATAAACAGAATTGTGGCCGATCATTGTTCGACGCTGATGTTTTGTCCGACAAAAACAGCCATCCGAAATCTTGAAACAGAAGGATTTCCTGCAGGCCTCATGAGCCCATATTCATTGGATAAACCCGGAGTGTTTCACGGCGGCGATATCATGTTCGACAACTCGGTGCACTTTGCAGGCATTGCCGAAAAGCAATCAAAAATTATTGAAGAACAAAAGCTGAAAGATGTTCCGTTTATTCTCGCAACGGTGCATCGAAACGATAATACGGATCACGAGGAAAGATTACGTATGATCTTTGATGCCTTATGTCTTGCATCGGCCAACACTGGTTTACCAGTCATTTTCCCTGTACATCCTCGCACAAAAAAAATGATGGCTGAATGGAATATAGGCAGCAATATTCCTGCTACAGCGGATGTTCGCATCATACCACCCGCTTCGTTTCTCGACATGATTCTGCTTGAAAAAAACTGTCGTCTCGTTCTCACTGATTCGGGCGGAGTTCAGAAAGAAGCTTTTTTCTTTTCGCGTCCGTCAATCATTCTGCGACCCGAAACAGAATGGGTTGAAATCATCGAACTGCGCGCTGCACGCCTTGCCGATCACACAGCACCGGAAATTGCGGCCCAGGCCGAGGCAATGATCAACTATCCCCCAACAGAGTTTCCGCCTGTGTTTGGCGACGGTCATGCCGCTGAATTCATTTGTGAGAAAATGCTTGATTTTTTTAAATCGACCAGTAAAAAACACTAAAATATTTTTCAATGACTGTTGAGGTCAGAACATCATTCGACAATGCCAAACTGCGCTACACCCTCGATTATATTTTCGGGGAGCGGCTTGGATGCGGGTATGTTTTGAATCCGGACAACAGCTCAACTGGCGCATGCATCATCGACTACGGGCCGGGACAGCGCGCCACAGTGACAATACCCGATAGTGGATTTCTGCACCCGAAGGGCGTTTCAGCACAAAATACTGAAATTAAAATGGATGCTGAAAACAATATTCTTTTGTTCCCATCGGAGCAATCAGGAGATTTTTCTTTCGATATTTTTTCTGCCATATTTTTCATGCTCAGCAGATATGAGGAATACACCTGCCTTGAGCGGGATCATCATGGACGATTTGATTTGCAGCACTCGGTGGCATTCAAACATGATTTTCATTTGCGGGCAGTTGTTGACGAATGGATCATTATGCTTCGCAAGCGTCTGATAATGCACATTCCCGAAAGAGCGTTTAAAAAAGAGCGGCCAACTTTTTCGTTGACTGTCGATGTCGATATGCTATTTTCTTACAGAACCAAAGGGTGGTTCCGCAACATTGCCGGATGGCTCCGCGACCTGGTCAGTGGCCGTTTTTACGCATTGGTGGAAAGACCAATGGTGTTACTTGGCCTTCGCAAAGATCCTTTTGACACTTTTGAAGTAATCGATAAAATCAGTCGCGAGTTTCGCGTGCAGGTAATGTTTTTCATGCTGACATCACAGCAAAGAACCAACTTCGATAAAAACGGGAACCTGCACCATCGCAGGGCCGCAGCTAAATTAAAAAAAATTGCGCAGGAATCAATGATTGGTTTGCATCCTTCGTATTACTGTCTGGACGATGATGACAAGCTTTTACGCGAAAAGAAATTACTGGAAAAAGCTACTGGAGTTTCGGTAGCGTCTGCACGGAGACATTTTCTGCGGATGACTTTGCCCCAATCGTATCGCCAACTCGTCAGGGCTGGAATCACAAACGATTTCACCATGGGCTTTGCATCCGGGCATGGATTCAGGGCCGGGACATCAAGACCATTCAGATTTTTCGATCTGGAAACCGACAAAGTACTGCCCTTAACCGTACATCCTTTCTGCATTATGGACGGCAGTCTGAAAGATTATCAGAAAATGACACCAGAACAAACCCGAAACGAACTCTTACGCCTGGCAGACTACATCAGGTCTTTGAATGGACATTTTGAAATGTTGCTGCACAACGACACCCTTTCTGAAAGCGGTCGCTGGAAAGGCTGGACAGACATCATCAGAAAAACCATACGTCAGTTTCAATCCATAGCCGAATGATACAATTTGCCGTAAACGAAAATATCGACAGGACTTTGTGGGACGCTGCAGTGATGCAATCTTCGCAACCAATGGTTTATGCAATGTCCTGGTATCTCGATCTTACGGCACCAGGCTGGAATGGTCTGATAGAAGAGAATTATCAATCCGTAATGCCACTCGTCGGAGAAAAAAAATTCGGAATAAACTATTTGTTTCAACCCCCGTTTTGTCAGCAACTCGGTGTTTTTGGGAAAGATATTTCCAGCGATGTTGTGAAACGCTTTCTGAAGGCCATTCCGCAAAAGTATCGCTTTGCTGAAATCATGCTGAACGAACAAAATACAATTGATGTTTCTGGCGTTGAAATGCTCACCAATATTACACTTCAGCTCAGTTACAGCATCGAAGAACTTCGGAATAAATACAACGACAACACCCGGCGAAATATCAAAAAAGCCGTTCAGAGCGCTGTTTCGTTGCATAAAGGATTTGATATCGAAAAAATAATCACTCTCTTTCGCGAAAATAAAGGCGAAGCGATTGGCAAAAGCGATGCATGGTATGCCCATCTGCTCACGCTTTCCTATCAGCTCCGCCATCGCGGCATGGCTACGACCTGGAGTGCGCTGAACGAACATAATGATATCATTGCCGGAATACTTACGGTGGAATTCGAAGGTCGCGTGATTCTGCTGTTTAGCGGCTCTGGCAGCGAAGCACGTGAAACGGGCGCCATGCACTTTTTGATAGATTCAATTCTTGCAGACACCTGCAACACGCATCAGATATTCGATTTCGAAGGCAGCAACAACGAAAACCTTGCGCGCTTTTATCTTGGATTTGGTGGAGAAAAATCTTCCTATCCGTTTGTGCGGATCAATCGATTGCCGCTTCCTGTGCGATGGATGAAAGACAAAGGGGTTTCGGTCTGAAATTATTCGAAAAAAAACAAATATACTTGCAGAATACAAGAATAGTATATACTTTTGTAATATACCAATAAGATACATCATGAAAACACTTTCATTAAAACTGGATGAGAATGTGTTTCTGGAAACGGAAAAAGTATTATCAGAAATAAAGAAACCACGCAATCGCTACATCAACGAAGCGCTGAAATTCTATAACGCACTACAGAAAAGGCGGTTGTTGTCAAAAAAATTAAAAACCGAATCAGGGTTGGTGGCAGAAGAATCCATGAACATTCTGTATGAATTCGAAAACCTCGAAGACTATGAAGATTAAGCAGTTTGACATCTGGATTGCCAATCTGGATCCTCATTTTGGGACAGAAGCCGGGAAAGCCAGACCTGTTCTGATAATACAATCCAACCTCCTGAATGATATTCATCCATCAACGCTGATTTGTCCTATAACGACGAATATTCAGCCAAAAGCAGAAATACTGAGGGTTCATTTAAAGAAAGGTCATTTCGGGCTTAAACAGAATTGCGATATTATGATTGATCAGATCAGAGCTATCGACAACAAACGGCTGATGAAACGTGTCGGGCGTATATCCGAATCGTTGATTGAAAAAGTGAAAGAGAATATCGCCATTGTGCTGGATTTGTCAAAAATCTGATATCACACACAGTGATTGAAATGCAAAGAGGCGCAGTCCCCCTGCGCCCCTAAACCATCATTCCAAATCAAAAACAAAAATTATTTGCGTATTTCAAGCTCTTCGATGAGCCTGCTTCCGCCTGCATATTTGTCGATATAAAAAAGAACATAACGAATGTCAACACAAATGCAACGCTGCAATGCCGGTTCAAAAACGATGTCGCCCGACATAGCTTCCCAGTTGCCATCGAAAGCAAGACCAATGAGTTCGCCATTGCCGTTAAGCACAGGGGAACCGCTGTTTCCGCCAGTGATATCATTGTTTGTGAGAAAACAGGTGATCATGGTGCCATTTTCGCCCCATTGTCCGAAGTCTTTTTTCTCATACAATTCTTTCAGTTTCGCAGGAACAATAAATTCATCATTGTCTGGATTCTCTTTTTCCATAACACCATTGAGAGTGGTCACAAAATCATAGTCAATGGCATCGCCGGCACTATAGGAAAGTACTTGTCCGTAAGACAGACGCAAGGTGCTGTTGGCATCAGGATAGAAATGCTTTTCCGGGTGCATTTCGCGCAATCCCTGCACATACAGACGCATTCCCTGAGTAAGCTGATAATTAAGCGGATTGATTTCAGCGACCAGTTTGTTGTATATGTCATAGACCTGTACTGCTGCTTCGAATAAAGGATCTTTAGCTAAAACATCTTTTGTTGGCTTATTCAGAAACGCATCCATTTTATCCTGGTTTGAAAAAATTGAGACGAGAAAAGCAAAATCTGAATAAAGGCTGTAATCATTTTTAAATTTACTGCTGACAACGGAGAAAAAAGCAGGATGGTATTCCGTTGGAACATCAGCAGCATACATAGCCGACATGGCGCTGAAAAGCTGCATCTCGGTTTTATGATCAAAAGTTGTGAAATGTTTTTCAGCCTGATTTTTCAACGATTTTACCATTTCCTCAACTTTCGCAAGATTTGGCTTTTCGGCTGAAAGCTCGGCCATCAGAGACCTGAATCTCCCTGCAAAAGATATTACATCACTTCCGCGGAAAAAAGCTTCTGAAATATAATACTGAACTTTGCGCAAGAAGCTCAGCTTCTCGATAGAATTGTGCGTTTTCACCAATGCGGCTTTGTAATAACCGAATTTGGGAATACCATCATTATTCACCCATGTTTCAAAATCGTCCTCCAATATCTTCTTACGATCAATCACATTGTTACGCTCAATTCCCTTGTTTTGTCCAATATAATACTTCCAGTAATTGGCGGTGGTAGCGTATTTGCTGGCATAACGAAGTCTGACTTCATCACTTGCTTTCATGTTTAAATCCATGATTGCCAGTTTTTTCTCCCGAATCTTTACAATAGATGGATTGACATATAAATAATTTGACTCAACTTCTTCGCTGGTGATGTATCGCGAGGTGCGACCCGGGTAACCGAAAACCATTGCAAAATCATTTTCCTTTTTGGGTTTGATCGAAACCGGAAGAGAATGCTTTGGCTTCATTGGAATATTGTCTTTGCTATACTTGGCTGGTTTACCGTCGGGGCCTGTGTAAACGCGAAAAACACTGAAATCGCCTGTGTGACGGGGCCACATCCAGTTGTCGGTATCACCGCCAAAATTACCAATGGACGACGGTGGGTTCAGCACCAAACGAACATCGGAATAAACCTCATAAACAAACAGGTAATATTCATTCCCATAGAAAAAGGGTTTCACACTTGCTTCCTGATATTTTTCCGATACGGCGCCCTTTTCGAGTCTCTTCGAAATGCGGTCTACAATCTCTTCGCGCTCCATTTCAGTGGCTTCGAAAGGAATAGAATCAAGGATTTGTTTGCTGACGTCTTCGATTCGCAACAGAAAGCGTACATTTAGGTTTGATGCCGGGAATAATTCATCAGCCATGGTTGCAGCATAATATCCGTTGGTCAGTATATCGTTTTCAACGGTACTCAATGAAGCGATTGAAGCATAGCCACAATGGTGATTTGTGAATATCAGCCCCTGATCGGAAACGATCTCGCCAGTGCAACCTCCGCCGAAAATCACAATTGCATCTTTCAGACTTCCGTTATTGACTGAATAAATTTCTTCGGGCGTCAGATGAAGCCCCATTTTTTGCATGTCGGTGTAATTCAGCCGGTCAATAAACATTGGAAGCCACATTCCCTCATCGGCTCTGGCCTGAAAAAAACTCACAATCACAATCAGAACCGCAATAAAACTTTTCCTGTTTTTCATAATCTGATACTGGTGCATTTTCGAATCGCAATATTATAACATTTTTTTCACTTGAGGCCAATCTAAAGGCAATAAGCAAATTGTTTTCGACAAACCAGACAAATTCATAAACATAACATGATAAATTTTGTCCCAGGATTTACATTTTGGGATAAAAATACAAATACCGCCTCTCCTTTGCGGTGAAGCGGTATTTGCCGAAAAATATCTGCAGCTTTATTGCCCTGCGGTCATGATCATTCGCGAAATGCTTCCTTCTGAAGTCTTAACGCGGATAAAATAAACTCCGGAACTCAAAGCGCCTGCATTCAGCTCTGTTCGGTTAATGCCAGCATCCATGGTTCCACTGTACATAACATTAATCAGACGGCCCGTGTTGTCAAGAAGCTCAATGCTGACTTCATCAGCATTTGCCAGGTTGATGTCTACAAACATCAGGTCTGTAGACGGATTGGGATAAATGTTAAATCCGAAAGAAAATTCATTGCAGCCCGTCGAAGTTGCCAAAGGTGGAAACACAATGTAATCGACCCATGCAGCATCGGAACCGCCAATGGCAGTGTAGTCCTTTGCGTATTTCCAGTTGAAAGTGTGAGGTCCTGCTGAAACCGGATATGCTACACGTGCCCAATCCTTTTCTCCATCCCACCAAGCTTGGGAAGCTGCGTCTATAAGAAATTCAAGATAATCCCACTGACTGGAACTTGCACTGCCATTCTCACAACTCACCTTGCGGTAAAATGAAATACTGTCATTGGCGGCCACATCCCAATCAATCGACATAACTGAAGTCTGATCGTCTGAAATAACACCCGATTTTGAACAATATACTCCTTCATAAGGATTTTCTGTTGTAACGATCCAAGGTGAATTTCCACTGGTAGTCCAGGTGAATTGCGACAGATCACCGGTTTCATAGTCTTCGTCAACAATGCCTACTTTGAAGGTAAACACTTTCTGAACCTGATAATATCCAGTTCCGAGCGTATATGTAATGCTAACAGCTGAGCCAAGAGTGGCACCAGCATCAACCGATAACGAAAAGTCAGCACCAATCATAGTTGCAGGATTCAGATTGCCAATATTATCAGTTCCGGTGATAATAGTCACCAAAGAACTGCCGCTTGTGATTGTTCCGTTTGCATTTGTATAAACGGCATGTCCATTATTGACAGATTCAATATTCACATTGATTGTTTCACCCGGATCAAGTTGTCCGTTGTTGTTACCAGCTGCATCATCAATGGTAAGTGTTCCAATCATCAGATATGGGGCGTTAACAATAATATTGAATGAAGAGTTCCATGAATTGGCACCGTCAACAGCAACAATGTCAAAAGGAATTGTGGTCTGATCATTCACATTGCTCCCTACTGAAACACCATACGCACTATTCACAAGTTTGGTTGCACTGGCATTTATAGCACCATAGTTTTCAGTATTGTCTGTAATAGTAACGGCCGGACTTGCCGTCGAAATTGTTGCAACAACATTGGCTGCATTTGCAATGCCGGTGTTAAGTAAGGTGACGTTCAAAAGAATATTTTCGCCATAATCGGCCTGAGCATTATTATTGCCGGTGGCATCGTTTATGGTCGAAGTGCTGTAAACCACATAGGGTCCGGTTGCAGCAATTACTGCCACTTCCCCGACATATGGGATATAATTGTATTTAGTGGCTGTAACAATCAGCGTATCGATAGCTGTTAGAGCAGTAAAGCTAACCGTTGTTGTGCCTCCGTTTATTATGTTGGTTCCGATAATGCTGTCGTTTAAAGTAACTGTGATAAATGCGCCTTCGGCATTGCAGTTCACAGCAAGCTGGCTGGTGCCGATGGGCACAGTTGCCTGATGAGTTACCGTCATCGATTTGGCAGTGTCCGTTCTGATCATAAGTGAAGGATCTCCGAAAATGGTCCAGGTGTCGGTCATATCTGCGCCGCCAGTGCCATAGCTGTCATTCATTTTCATGCAACCACTCATAACAACACCACCAAAAGTGTGTTTAATATTGCCGGCAGATGTTTCACAAATTACATTAACCATTTCATCCTGCCCTTCCATAGGCGGTGCCCAGGATTGATTGATGGTACTCATAATAGTTGCCGCTGCACCTTTTGGAGTAGTACCCGTACGGGCGCGCAGCCATGCTTCGGCGAAACAGGTTGTTCCAACAAAATTTCCGTTTACACAAGCAACAGATAGAATTATCGGCCACTGGGTTGTATTGGTAAGCGCATTAACATTGGTGTTGCTGAATCCTGTGGTAACAAAATAATCATCGCCGCCGTGACCACAATAAAGAAGCAGACCTGCTCCACCATTTAGAACAGTTGTAACCCCTGCTGCTGTGGCGTCACCAGCAGCATCAAGGCCGCCCTGAGAGCCATCAAACAATTCGTATTTGGTTTCGTATTCGTAATTGTCGCATTGAGTCTGAAGATTACGAATATGCTGGTAATCATACTCGCTATCATCTCCTGTACCCTCACTCGATGCAATGCCCAGCACTCTGTTTAACCAGTTGTTGCTGGTGTTCGGTGTCTGCTCATATGATATGGTGCGTAATACCTGTACATCAACATCAGCGATGCTTTCTGCTGAAAAACGACCGACATAAAATTCCGGATAATGATCGCTGCCGGTTTGGTATGCATATGCATTGTCGGAATGACCTGCCACACCACTTGTAATGGGCGGGATATCCGCACCATCACCAACAAAAAGCAGAAAAGTTAGTCCATTGGTGTTGTAGTAATTTGTAACATAGGTTTTAATTGCAGTGGTTGTGGTTCCAGCTGTTGCTGTACTGACAATTTTTGTAGGAAAACCGATCCGGTTTTTCCATTGGACGTAAGGCGCCATCGCGCTCACATACTCAGGCTTTGCAATAATTAAAATATTGCCTCTTTCAGTAATCGGAGTATATCTGGTCTCCACGTAATTAATGAAATGTCTGTTGTATAATTCATCAAAACTCTCATCAACTTTGGTTACTGACTTTGTGCGGTAAAAAGGATTTTCGTTGGAATTATCCGATTCTCTGTAAACAACCACCCGAATAGTTTTTACTACCCGCAAATTGCGCGCAGCGTGATCATAGCGGAAAGGGGAAATATGCAGTGCAACCCCTCTGTAATCGCGCATGATATATGGATCCGATAGAGACGCAAAAGAGCCGGGAAAACTTCCGTTCTGCTGATAGGTGCGACCCCAGGTATAGGGAATGGTCGAAGGATCAATGTCTCTGGTCAGATTCCCCTTGGATGGAACGATTTCAATATTGCTATAATCGAGATATTCGGTTGAAAGCACTTTGACTTTCATGTCAGCCATATCAGGAATAATCAGCGAATTTGAAAACTGGCACAGTGCGGGCTCTCCGGCAACAAGCATTGGCGAAGCACCCGTCATTGAAACATTCTGTTTAACGCCCTGAGAAGTCACCACATCGCTCATATAGAAACCCTGAAAATTGTATTCGATTACGGTTTCGTCCGGGCTTGATGAAATGATGGTGTACAATGGCTTGTTCGCATCATTGTTCAGCGAATGATAAGTTTGCGCGGTCAGTGGGCCAAAGGCCACCAGCAGCAGCAGAAAAATTGTAAGGTTTTTCATATTCGGGGGGGTTATTTAATTACTGCAAAAGATTTCGAAAAGTCAACATTGCTGCCTGTAAGCCTGATTGTATATATTCCGTTTTCGAATCCGGCAATGGCAACCGGCAAATAGAGCTGGCCTCTGACGTTACTGAATTGTTCTGCAAATACGATGCGGCCGTCAGCGGCAAAAACAGTCATCTGCACATCACCTGCCGCAACCGGAGCCGTGACAGTCACATACTCGCCAGTAGCAGGATTTGGATAAATCATCATATCATTATCGGCAGCAGGTAACTCAATGTCAGAAGTGATTACCTGCATTGGTGGAAAAACAATATAATCAACAAATGCAGCATCCTCGCCCTCTAAATAAGAATAGTCCTTGATGTAAGACCACTTCAGTGTTTTAATTCCCGCCGTCAGCCAGAATCTTTCCTGTGACCACGCAACTTCTCCGCTCCATTGGCCGGCTTCAGTACCATTCACAAGAAACTTGAGAAAATCCCAATCCTGTTCACTTGAAACCCTTTTGTAAAAAGAAATGGAATCATCGGATAAAACCTCAATCTGTATAGAAAGGTCAGATTGCTCATTATCACTTATAACCCCTGAACGTGCGGCAAAGGAGCCCTCAAAAGGTGTTCCCGCTGAAATAATCCAGGGTGAAGCGCCACCTGTGATCCAGGTATACTGCGTCAGATCACCGCTCTCCCAGTCCTCATCAACCTGGCCAATTGCTTTTGTAAATATTTTACTGGCTGAATAACCGGCGATAGCTTCAAGATCGAGTGTGACACTGGCGGGAGTTCCCACAGTAACTGACGATGACACCAGTACCGTATATTTGCCGGTTTCTACCAGCCCCATATACAAACTGTCGTGCTGCCAGTTTGCCGAAGTTATAGTAAGGTCAGGGCTGCTTGTGCTCAGCACTGCTGCGGCATTCCAGATGTCGGCATGACCGTTGTTTACTACCTGAATATACAAATCAGCTGTTTCACCAGCATCAAGTTTGTTGTTGCCATTGCCTCCCGTCGCATCATCAATCGTCAGCCCGAGAATCTGCAAATCAGGCGCATTAATTTTGATATTGAAATTGGAAGGCCAAATATTCCCGGTGCTGTCGTGAATTGTAAGAACAAATTGTGCTACGTGCTGATCCGGCACAAGACTGTCAATTTTCAGTGTGTATGCGTTATTCAGCGTCATTGTGTCATTAGAAAAAATCAAACCCCAGATACCAACACTGTCAATAATTTCAACATAGGAGTCGGTGGTTGACAGGATTGCAAACACCGTTGAATCATTTTGTAATCCGAAGTTTTTCAGTTTAACATTCAGATTTAAAGTTTCCATTACGTCGGCCTGCTGATTGTTGTTCCCGCTCACATCATTGATCATCTTACTTTCCATGAGCACGTAGGGTCCTGTTGGAGTCTGAACAAGGAATGTGGAAATGTATGGTTTGCGGAATTGCTTTGTGCCAACAATATCAGCTGTTCCCGGAATTGTAAACGGAATAATATTCAGTACAAGATTGCCAGTTGCATCTGCGATTCCAGCGCCGTGCCAAACGCCGTTCTGCGACACGCCAACATAAGCATATGGCTCCGTTGTAATAGTCATCGTATTCTGTCCGAGAGGAATCAGGGCCGGATGTGTAACATCCAGCTGCGAAGGCACACTCAGATAAATCATCAGCGACGGGTCGCCCATCAGATGATACATCTCGCTGTAGTAATTGAACGAAGTCGGCGAGCCCTCAAGAACGGCAAGATTCCCGGCAAGGACCATCTGCCCCTGCGAAACAAACCATTCGCTGAATGGCTCACCTGTTATGTGCCAGGTGCGGTCGTAAGCGCCCAGATTGTTTGCGTCATACACAGGATTTGCATTAATGGCTGCACGAACACCAACACCCCAGTAAAAATCCTCATCCCAATAAGAGTTGTTCGATGCTCCGATGTATCCGACAGCACCTTTCATATTGGCCCGCAGCAAAGCTTCGCCAAAACATTCTGATTCTTCAAATTTGTTTGTAACACACGCATTGCCGATCATAAGCGGATATTGATGTGCATTTTCCATGGCGGAAATGTCACTTTTATCAAATGTCGGGTCACCCCAGCCATCGCTATAACCATGAGCTGTGTAATTGGCAAATGCAACTCCCTTCCCGATTTCAGTTCTGATCAGGGCATCTTCATTTCCACTGGCCGGATATAAATGAGTCCAGGAATGTATGCCATTGGTTGAATTAAAATAATAGGTGGTCCCGTAATTAATCTGACCATTGGCATGAGTGGGTCCAAAGGAAGCGTCGACCCCACCAATCATAACCACGGTGTCCAGCCAAGTTTCGGTCGGAAACAAATATTGTTCGTATTCAAGTGTTTTATCGAGTTGCGGCAGAAGCTGATCAACCGTGGTTGCACTAAAACGGCCAATATATGCGTCAGCAATCATATCGCCGGTGAATTCAGCATAGTACATGTCGCTGACGTGCGAACCGGCAGTACCCGTGAAAGCAGGGACCTGAGCCACGTCGCCAACTATAAGAATAAAAGTCGGTGCCGGATTCCATGTGCTTGCATTGTCATACTGAGCCTGCAGGTAATTGCTGATACTTGTTGTGGTTGTGCCCACTGCAGGGTTCGACGTATATGCTTCATCAACAATAAAACCTTTCTTCGTTTTCCAGGCAACAAAAGGCTGCAACACTGTCTGAAACATGGGGTCTGCAACAATAACCATTTTTATGGGATAATGCGACGCGGTATCTTTCGCGGTTCTGAAAGCATCGTGATTGATAATCCGGCTTGCCGATCCGGCAAAACAGAAATCTGAATATTTCTCCGATAAAAGATTTGTCAACCCCTGATCAGCTCCAGGAAACGAAATACTCAAAACTATTTTTTCATATACGCGGAGCGTGTTTGTAACCGGGTTGTAATCAAACGGACTGATGTCGAGTGTTGCCAGTCGCATATTACGCAGATTGCCATGTATGCTGGCTTTTGCGCGTACAGGCTGCATAAACTCATTGACCTGATAGGCCGCATTGTTGAAATAAAAAGGAATTTCGCCGGTATGGCTTTTCGAAACACTGGGCTGGAAAGGCATCAGTTCGTAGCTATTCCCCGACAGATCCGATAGCTGATAATCAGTAAACTTACTGCTCACGACATCAATAACCACCTGCGCTTTTTCAGGCACCTGAATAAGTTTGCTGTAGGCCGGCAGAAATGGAGCCCCGGCCTCGCTTCGCGAAACAGTTCCCTGAGTGACAATGGTGTTAAACATTCCTGATGGAGTCTTCTGAGCTTCAATTTCAAAAGAAGGGGCGGATATTTCTATCTGAAGTCCTCCTTGAACTGCATTCAGGATTTTAACAGGCTCAATTGCCTGTTGATAGGTCTGACTGAACACAATCAACGATGTGAAAATTGCCAGAGCCAGGGTAAGAATCTGTTTCATAAAGACCGTTTTGCGATTAAGACAACTATGCTTGAAATATGTTGCAATAGTAAATAAAAATAGTTGATTGTTGAAAAGTTTTTGTTGTTGCCAAACAGCTAATCCCTATATTTGCAACTTTAAAACGGTAAAATTTAACGATTTAACATGAGATTATCATTACTGACTATTCTCTTTTTCGTTTCTCTAGTCCTTCAGGCCATACCACAAAACAATAATGTGGACAGGCTGACAATCACTGGTTACTATTTCGGTAAAAATCTGGTTGTTATCAATCCAATGAATGGTGACCGTTTTGCCGTTGAATCCGTCGAGGTAAATGGCAACAAAACTTCAGACGAGATAAATTCAAGTGTTTTTGAAATCGATTTTTCAGCTCTTGAACTCAATCAGGGCGATCCGGTGAGCGTCAACATAAGTTATTATATCGGAGCTGAAAATCCAATTGTTTTCAATCCCGATGCCCTTGAAGCCACCAGTAACTTTTCTTTCAAAAGCTCTTTCCTTGAAAAGAAAACCGAAAAAATGGCCTGGACAATCACAGGCTCCCCTGGAACTGAAGCGTTTGAAGTGGAGCAGTACCGCTGGGAAAAATGGGTGCGCATCGGTACGGTGAATGCAAAGGACAGCGTTTCTCAAAACACCTACTCCTGCAAAATAGTTCCTCACTTCGGAAAAAATCTTTTCAGGGTAAAACTGGTGGATCCAAAAGGAAATATCGCATACAGCACTCCGGTGAAACTACAGAGCAAAACACCTGAAGTGCTATTGGTCAAAACCACAGTCGATACTCAGGTCGATTTCAGCGGCGAAACATTATATCAGATTTACGACGAGAAAGGTGCTAAAATGCTGTCAGGTACCAGCACCAGTGTTGATGTAACGTCCCTTCCTTCTGGAAAATACTGGGTCAATTACGACAATAAGACCGAACTTATTAAAAAAAAATGAACAGCAGCTCTGCTGTCAATAACCCAGGCCCTTCTCCCGTCCCCGATTCAATCAGTCATATTCCTGATTCCATCCTGCAAAGTCAGGTTCAGGCACGTATGGTCAACCCGGGCCTGATCGATCAGGGCTATACAAATCTTTGCGGAATGGCTGTCTGTGCCATGACTCTTGCCAAATACGATCCTCAGGGCTATCACGATTTGATGATAAACCTGAACGAAAGCCGTGCCGCCAGATACAGTAATTACAGGCTTCGGGTGCGCACACGTATCACCCGGACAGACCGGAATTTTTTCAAAAAAGGACAACTGCCCGAAGCTGACTGGCTGCTGCTTGCAACAATGCGCAACAAATGCAATTATCTCCTGCCCTATGGCGGCCGCATGTGCAAATGGTACGAGAAAATTGCCGGCAGTAATTTCCCATCGGAAGTCAGGCGGACACTGAAAAAGCTGGGCTTCGAAAAAATCAGCGACAACATGAACGGGTTTTGGCCCATACGGAAACCGGCGCTGCAAACACTCCGCAGCATTGATTCGGCCTTCGCGCAGGGACATACGCCCATCATTCTGATCAACACGCGGATGTATCACAAAGGGAAATTCTCGCTGACATCAAATCATTTCGCCATCTACAACGGCCATTTTTCATTTGACAACGAAACCGATAAAGTCTCATTCAATATCTGGACATTCGGCTATGGCCCGGGCAAGACCATCACCTGCTCTGCAGACGCTTTCAGAGATAATTATTTTGGGTGTATTGTGGTAAAAGCGCCCCTTACTCCTGTCTCCGGAGACTTAAGCAGAGAAATTGAACAATAGTATCTCGCAAAGAGCGCGGAGACGCAGAGGAATTTCTAAACGCCCCTTCACTGGCGCGATCACGATTGTTATCGGTGATGTTATCCGTGACAGGGCTAAACACATAGCACTAATTGCGTCCAGACTGATATCAGGGCCGCGCGGCGAGATATTACAGCATCAAATCGATAAAGTAAAAGAATTTAAGTTCCAGCACGCCATTTCGGGCCTGATAATTCAAAGTCGAACTATTTACCGGCTTGCACATGTTGTTAAGAAACTGGGTATAGGAAATGGCAATCTCAAAATCCTCGGTGCCGGCAGAAATGCCCCCTGTCAGACCAAAATCGACCCATATTTCATTAAACATAGCCCCGGCATCGATGTTTTCATAAGGATCGTCTGAATCCCCCAAATAAAAAATGCCTTCGTCTTTTTGCTTTTGCAAAAACCACTTCGAGCCGAAGCAAAATCCAGCATTTAAACGCAGAGTAGGATCAATCACCGGGTAACTAATGAGGCAATTATTCATTAAATTCATGAAATAGAATTTATACTCAACGGGCTCCGGATTCAGATTCATTCCATCCAGCTCGCGCCCCTGCAAGGTAGCGCCCATTGTACCCAAATTGAGATAAATCATTACATCAAAATCATGCAATGTTTCCATACGGCCACCAAAACAGGTGTTCCACCCAATGCGGCCTTTTGAATCAAAGGATTTGGAAGATATCGAAGAATACGAAGCTCCGACGCCAAAACAATTCCGACCATCAAAAAATTGAGCGAATGATGAACAAAACAGAGCGAAAAAAATAACTAAAAAGGAGAATCTGAGCATATCGCATTTTTCTACAAAAGTAAAATTTTACATTTATTTGATGAGTAAAATATTCGAGTCTGATTGAAAAATTTAAGTCATCGATGAAACAATGCAAATAATCACCTTAATAAACTTTGAAAACCTTCGCGGGAACGTATTCAGAAGCTATGGCTTATTTACAATCACATAAGCCATATGCCCGAAAAAGGATAAAAAAAGCATCAATAACGCTAAATATATTTTCAAAATAAAAACAGGCGCACGCTTGTCTGAGACTTTATAATATTTACAAATTCGCTTTAATCTGAAAGACCACACTGCGCCTATCATTTCGAAATATGTTCCGTTATAACTGAAATTCTGAAAAATAATAAATAATTGTACTGATGACCAGAACAAAACAGTGCTGCAGATAATGAAGGATGCAATGAGGAAATTCATGAAATTATTGATGGTTCTTAATCGTGAATTAAATCAACATTAAATACAGACATAGCGATTCAAAAATCCTCTCGTTTTAATCAAGCGCCCAGACGAAAAAATAATGAAGCTGTGAATATTCAAAAAGTAAAAGCAAAACTACCATTAAAACAAACGAAGCCAGCACTAATTTATATTGTAGCTGCTTTAGAAACAACTTTAGAAGCAGATAAACAAATTGCAAAATAATAGTGAAGTGCATTAGAAAAAATGCATATGCAAATGTCAGAGTGATGCCTAAAGTGTCAGTAGCGGTGGGATCAGGTTCTCCATAAACGGGCAGATACCCGAAGTGGTTGAAAACAACAACCATCGCAACCAGCGACAAAGCAATCAAGGCAAATCCAGCGATTGAAATGCAAATACCAAAAATTCTCAACGCTTTCATAAACCCTTTTTCAAATATTCAATCGCATCAGTAAACCTGGGCATTCAGCATCGCAGGGCTCAGCACCAATCGCAAAACAGGCGCCCAATGCAGCCCGAAGCCCTTGTAACCTTCGAGATTTATGGTGGAATAGTTAATCATTCCCAGCAATTCGATCCAGAAATCCTTCGACATGATGTAGCGGGCGCCTACCGAAGAATAAAGCCCATAGCCCACTCCGCCCTGTTTGATCGGATATTCCGAAAGAGGCATATTGGGAACATACGGCAATCCGCCATACACATCGCGGATATTGTAGGTCAGGTCAAAAATCTGTATCTGTGCGGTCTTCACATTCACGCTGTTCAGATTCACTCCGATCTCGAAAAACGGCTTTACAGGCGATTTTTTCTCCGATGCAAAAGAAAACATCATTGAAAAATCGATGTTTGAACGCGATTCTACGCCGATAATGGGACAAGAAACAAATGATTGCACATTGCCTGGAATAGCAGGCCAAACCTCGAGATTGAAGAAGTCATTCAAATGCAGCTTTGCAAAATTGAACTGGAAATTTAAAGAAAAATCAGCGGAATAATTGTAGCGCGCAACAAAACCAAACATCATGGCAGCATTGTATTTCATCTGCGCTGGATATTCTTCGAGCCAGAACGAATCACGCGATATTTCATCCATCAATTCTTCTTTGATATCCTGATGCCAATACGGATTGCTCAAGACATAATTGATGTTATTTTCGTTTTGCGGTCGGCCATCGTAATATCCCGCATGATTCGAAGACGCCTTGTAATATCCGGTATTGATACCCAGATTCCATCCCGGCGTGAACACCGTATCCGGCTCGTACTGCGCCACAACAGATGTTGTCATCAACGTCATCGCACAATAAAAAACAAAACTTCTTTTCATCCCTGCAATTTTTTTTAATCCTTCTTGTGTTTCCGGGACTGTGTCCCGAGCTAACATCTGCAGCGCTTTCAGCGCTTTTTGTACTTAGTAACTTCTCTGACGGCTCCGCCCCTCAACCTTAACCTCAACCTTAACCTCAACCTTAACCTCACTGGCTCCATACAACTTACCACTAACTACTTACTCCTAATACATGTCTCTCCAATCCGTTTTCTTCTCCAGTTTCAGATCCTGTAATATGCTTGATTTAACCCGAATGGTCATATTGTAGCTTTTGCGCGGCCCTGCAGGAATCCAGTTGAAAATGATTTCCCAGCAATGCATATCGCGGTGAATGTTGACCGATGTGTAACTGAAGTCTTTATTCACAAAATCGTATCCCGACATCATACTCACTTTCCAATTGGGCGTTAGGGTTATATCACCGCTGAACGAGAGCGTTTGAATCACCTTGCCGGGCTCCGCTGCATTCGCCGTAAAATCCTGCGAATATTGCAATGTGTAGGAAAACTGCAGCGACCACGTTGGTACAAAATGTTTCAACGAAAGCGAATCGGGCTTGTAGCCCTTCTTTCGAAATGTCTGATTGTTGAACAAATAATTCAGACTTGCTCCCCAAACACCGTTTTTCTGCTTAAAAAGCCGGTGATTGGCATCCCATTCAAAAGTATTGATGGTGCGCCCGGATGAATCAGTAACATATGGATTAAAAACAGCTGCATAGCGCACATCAAGTCCTTTAAACACACGGGTTCTTCCGGACAGATTGATCATGGACCAGCGCAGACTGTCGGCTGCAGCATTGTAACTCGCATTCAGGGTCAGGTTATCAATAAGTGCAATTTTTTTGAAACCGCTGATGGTATCTTTCTTCGAACGCACTTTCATTTCCAGATTGTTTCCGAGCGAAAAACTGGCCATGGATTGTTTCCCAGCTCCAGGTCCACCGAAATTGCCCTGTTCATAAATGGAATATCGGGTGGGTGTCAGGCTGCCCGGCGTGAAATAATATTTGTAATAGCCCCAGTTCTGTTCGGCAAAATCGGGACGATACGAAAAAGTTACTGCAGGAGTTAGCACATGTCGCAACGCAGATAAAGGCCCCCTTTTGAAAGAAAGGAACGTGTACATTTTTGTAGTAAATGCCGAAGAAACTGCAAAATCATGTGCGGCACTGAAACCACGCAATGTGTCGATGATTACGGCAGTATCCGGCGCACTCCAGTGCTTTTCGATGGTGCTGAAATACCAGCGTTCGTTGAATGTAAAAGAATTATTCATCGTCACAACCTTAAACAATTTCAGCGGCATTGAAACCGGGACGGTGTGCTTGATTCCATTGTTGAAATTGCTCCAGTTGAAATCCTCAGCCAAAGATGTGTCGGCAGTATTCAAGCTGTTTCTGGCATTCATTGCATACGACACAGTGATGTTATCCAGGGACTTGAACCTTTTTCTGCTTTTACCTTTTTGCCTGAACGGATATATTCTGTTGGATGAAAGCGACAATTCGGGCAAGGTCATATCAAAAGCATGGGTTTGCCGGTTCTGGCTCTGATTCAGGTTCGCAGTGAAATTAAACAAATTTCCGATGGTCGTACTGTACGAAATACTGGATGAATAATTTGAAGATAGATAGTCTTGTGCCGAAGAAGGGTTGTAGGTATTGTAATTCGATGTCCCCGCCTGCACATTGGCCGAAAAGCGGCTGTTGGGGCGGGCTTTGGGATCCTGCGTATGATACCATTTGACAAAAAAGTCACTGTTTCGCTGAAAATCAGGGGTGTTTCGCTCGCCAAAAATATTGCGGGCAAAATTCAGACTCAGATTTCCGTCGTATTTGTATTTTTTCTTATAATTCGTTTGCGTCTTCAGCGCCCAGCTTCCGCGTGAATAAATGTCACCGCGAATAGCCAGATCGAAATAATCGCTGATACCAAAATAGTAACCGCCATTTTCGAGAAAAAAACCACGATTAGTGCTCTCGCCATAGGATGGAATCAAAATTCCCGATGCGCGTCCTTTCTTATTCGGGAAGAAGCCAAACGGCAGCGCGAGCGGTGTTGGAATATTTTCAATTTCGAGCCACACCGGACCTGTAACAATTTTGTCGTTCGGAATTACCTTGGCTTTGTTGAAGCATATCTGAAAATGCGGGTCTTTCTGATCGCAGGTTGTGAACGATCCATCACGCACCAGAATGGTGTTATCGGGAAGTTTTTTCACCCGATCGCCATGTAAAAATCCTCCGCCCTGCTCCGAAAAAATATGCTGAATAATCCCTTTTTTCGTTTCATAGTTGTACACAATGGTATCGGATTCAAACTCCTGCTCACCATCCTTAAACTTCGGAATGCCCTGCACCACTCCGTTTGAATCCGGAATTCCATAAGCCATAATCAAAAACTTCGAAAAATCGATGCAGATATAACCGGCTTCGAGGTGAATGGAGCCGTAATCAACCACAGCTTCGCCGAACATTTCCACGATTTGTTGTTTCACATTAAAGCGGATGGAGTCGCGTGATTTGTAATCAATAGCTTCATCCAGCGCACTTTTCTCAATCTGCACCGTCGCTTTTATGCTGTCGTTTCCAACATTGGTGGTATCTATAACTTGTCCGGAAACCGCGCCGGCAGCCAGTAATAGAACGATGACAATATAGAATTTGCGAAACTTCAAATTATGGTATAATTGCTGATACGGAAAAAACCTCTTACATTTGTAACGAGATTCGGATTACAAAAATAATTATAATCGCGGATGAAGCACATTCTTTTTATTCTATGCATTGCCGGACTGCTTGTTTCAGAGATCGCCACAGCTCAAAATTCCACCAATGGAAACTGGACTGTAGTCCTTGATGCCGGTCATGGCGGTAAAGACCCTGGCGCGCTTGGAAAACGCAGCAAGGAAAAAGATATTGTACTGGATGTTGTTTTGCGTGTTGGGAAATACCTGAAAAATCACGACAACATCAAAGTGGTTTATACCCGCAGCACCGATGTGTTTGTTGAGCTGGACCGCCGCACAAAAATTGCCAACGATGCCAAGGCCGATTTGTTCATCTCCATGCATTGCAACGCAAACGAAAAAACCAGTCCCAACGGCACTGAAGTTTATGTGATGGGGCTTAATAAAACCGAAGCCAATCTGGCCGTTGCCATGAAAGAAAATTCGGCCGCACTGCTCGAAGAAAATCACGAAGACCGTTACGATGGCATTGATCCGAATTCCACCGAAGCGTATATTGCATTCAGCTTGTTTCAGAATATCTATATCGAGCGCAGCCTGACCATGGCGCAGCTGATCATGAAAAACCTAAACAATCGTTTAAAACTCTACGACCGCGGCACAAAGCAGGCTCCGTTTTTTGTATTATACCGCACCGCGATGCCATCTATTCTGATCGAGGCCGGATTTATTTCGAACTACAACGATGAGTCAGTGCTGATGACGGATGCTGGTAAAGAAAAAATTGCCTATTCCATTTACAACGCAATAATTTCATACAGCAATGAAACGGAGAATCTTGGCAATATTGCTGTTGGAATGAATCAGATAGAAGAAACCGTTGTGCAAAACGAAACAAGCATGCAAAGCGCTGGTGTTGTTTTTAAAATTCAGTTTGCTTCGTTCAAGGAAATTGTGCCTTTAAGCGATTCGCGGATTAAAAGTCTGAAAAACGTTTCATATAGCAAAGCAGGAACGTTTTATAAATATTTTTGTGGAGAGACAAATTCGTATAATGAAGCATTGAATTATCTGACCGAAGTTCGCAACAGTGGATACAAAGATGCATTCATGGTTGCATTTAGCAATGGTGCCTCGATCAGTGTCCAGGACGCAAGAAAGATGAGCGGACAGTAACTTTTTCATTGTCCGGTTAAAAAATTACATTAGATTTGTAAAAAAAACCAAGGTGTTTAAGAAAAAGGAAGTACGCATTGCCTTATTTTTCATTCTCGGAATGGTGCTGGTTTATTGGGGGATCAACTTTCTCAAAGGAAAGGATATCTTCACCAATCAAACCATTCTTTATGCAGAATATGAAAACGTAACCGGTTTGCAGGAGGGCAATCCGATTATGCTCAATGGCTTTAAAATCGGACAGGTTGCCGAAATCAGCTTCAAGCCAGGCGGCAAAGGAAAACTCATTGTAAAAATGCTTTTCTCCGAAGATATCGACATTCCTTCCAATTCAATTGCAAAGATCATTAGCAGCGACCTGCTCGGCAGTAAAGCCATGCAGATTTTACTCGGCAATGCATCGGAACCGGCTGAAAGCGGAGACTATCTGAAAGGCGAGACTGAGACTGACCTGAAAGATGAAGTTAGTATGCAGATTCTGCCACTGAAAAACAAAGCGGAAGAGTTGCTTTCTTCGTTCGACAGCGTTCTGGTAATCCTGCAACTTATCTTCAACGACGACACCCGTGAGAATCTGAGCCGGTCGTTCGAAAGCATCAAAAATACCATTGCCAGCCTTGAACATGCTTCTTATAATCTTGACACACTCATGTCGGCACAACGATTCAGACTGGGGAATATTTTTGCTAATGTAGAATCTATCACTTCAAATCTGAAAGATAATAATGAAAAGATTCGTGATATTTTTTCTAATCTGAGCACCATATCAGATAGTCTTGCCAAAACAAATTTCAAGTCAACGATAAATAATGCCAACGAATCGCTGGCAAAATTCAACGAAGTGATGACAAAAGTGAATCAGGGACAGGGTTCGCTTGGTCAACTTGTAAACAACGATACTTTGTATTACAATCTTGAAAAATCATCGAAAGAACTGGACAGACTGCTCGAAGATATTCGCCAAAATCCGCAGCGTTACCTGCATTTCAGCATCTTTGGACGCAGCGGAAAACGCAATGCCTACACGCCCCGCGATTAAAATCGAAAAAATACAATAAAAGAAAAACATCGCACGGATTGCAAATCCGCGCGATGTTTTTTTATAATCCGTGACAATACATGGCGCGGATTTGCAATCATGAGTGTTCGAAACCTTTCAAAGAGCATGTATTATTGAGCATACATGGTTGCTTGCTTTTGGTTAACAGAGTTCCTCGAGTTCACAAGCC